>JAYTOT010000255.1:0-9878 GCA_043747645.1 Pseudomonadota bacterium
CGACTAAATTTTTTAGTTTTAGAAATACCTTCGACTCAATTAGCCCAAAAAAATTTGTTTGGTTTGGAATTTCAAAATCCCTAAATTAAGAGCATTGACCCACGCAGGTGATACCTCAAACCTAATTCTTGACCCAGATTTAGACAGTTACTATCTTATGGATGTGACCTTATTGGCACTCCCACAAAGCCAAGACAGACTCCAAGAAGCTTTTCAGTTTCTTGCCGGAATTTCGCAAAAAAATTCCCTATCACAAGAAGAAAAAATTAAAGCTAGCGTTTTTGCTGCATTACTCGAACAATCCGACAGAGACCGCATTGTCGCCAGTCTCGATACGTCGTTTAACGAAGACGCTAACTTTTATGGGGCGAGTCCGGGCCTTAAACTCAATCTCGATCCTAAAAAAGAAATCGCAAAAGCAGCCATGACAAACTTGTCTCTGGAACTGAATAAAATTGCATCCAATGACTTGAGTATTTTTAAAAACAATAAATCCCTCAAGAAATTATATCAAAGTAATCATTCCGCACTTTACGGACTTCACTATGCGAGCTTCAAAGAGCTCGATTGGCTCCTAGAAAAGCGCATAGAAAGCTTTGAAGCGTCCAAACAGGCAGCAATAATATGGACCGCTCTAGCATTGGCTTTTTCATCTGCCTTGGCCTTTTTAGTTTCAAAAAATTTAGTAAATCGAGTTAAAGTAATTACTTCAGTTTCGAAAAAAATCGCCTCCGGGGAAACAAACTCACGCGTTGCTTTAACTGGTGGCGATGAGTTGGCAGAGTTGGGACAGAGCTTTAATCTCATGACCGATAAAGTAGTGGGAATGAGCAAAGAAATAACAGATAAAAACGAAACTTTAAAAAATATCAATGCAAATTTAGAAAAAAATGTAGCAGACAGAACTGCCAGTTTAAACAAGCGAAACGAAGAAATGAAGGTCATTTTAGACAATGCTGAACAGGGTTTTATGACCTTGGATAGAAATGGACATATGTTGCCCGAACACAGTCAATGCATCGAGCGTTGGTTCGGAAATTTTACCAGCAACATTCCTTTTTGGGATTACATTGGCGAGAATAATAATTCATTAAAAAGCTCCTTGAAATTTAACTGGCTGCAAATGATGGATGACGTCCTTCCTTTAGAAATGAGCCTCGAGCAGATGCCATCACAAATGAGTCTTGCCGACCTTCAACTTGGAATAAAATATCGTCCTATTATGAATGCGAATAACGTTATTGAAAAAATGCTGCTCATGATTACCGACGAATCGGCAATGGTTAAGCAAAAGCTATTAGAAATTGAAAGTGCTGAAAATATGAAAATATTTCAGTCTATAATGCGCGACAAAGCAGGTTTTTTAGAGTTTGTTGCTGAAACTGAGCCGCTGATTTATGCAATACATACAACTCAGTCAATTGGGGAACTCAAAAGAAATTTGCACACAGTAAAAGGAAACAGCTCTCTTTACGGACTCATGTCGTTAGCAGATTTTTGCCATCAGTGTGAAACGAGCTTTGAAGAGTCGGGGCCCGATTCACTTTTCATTGAAAAGGATGGCCTAAAAGCCCTTTGGGAAAAGAAAATGCTAAACGTTATGTCCTTTTTAGGAGAAAAATCTTCTCATAAAATACAATTGGATCATAAAGAATACAGCCATGCGATCGATCGCATTCGCAATGGCGCTGACGCAAATGAATTGGAAAGCCTGTTATTAAACTGGGCAATGGAACCTTTGTCTAACCGTTTCGAACGCATTGCCGCGCAGGCTCAACGAATTGGCGAAAAGACAGGTAAAAGTAACCTCCTGGTAGATATAACACACAACAATATTCGCTCACCAAACGATGAATATTCAGATTTTTTTATCTCCCTTGTGCACGCTGTCCGTAACGCCGTTGACCATGGAATTGAGTCGCCAGAAGAACGCATTAAAGCTGGAAAGGCACCTGAAGGCAAAATTTCATTAAAAGCTTGGAAGGAATCTGGTTCAAGTTTTTGCTTGCAAATTGCCGACGACGGAAGAGGTATTGACTGGAATAAAGTCGAATCTAAAGCACTTAAAATGGGAATTCGTTGCAATACAGACCAGGAAAGACTGAAAGTACTTTTCTCTGATGGATTTTCAACCAGAGAGTCCATTTCAGACATTTCTGGACGAGGCGTAGGCCTGTCGGCATTGGAAAATGTATGTAAAGAAAATGGTATCGAAATTAAAGTAACAAGTACTTTTGGTAAAGGAACAGAATTTACGTTTGTATTTCCCCTCAAAAAATTCAAACTGGCAGCTTAAATATTGCCTTTCGCGAATTAAACAAGTCACTTTATTTAAAATCGAATTTCTCAAAACCGCTTGTCTACAATCCTTTTAAGTTTGCCCGAACGTAGATTGTGTTCAATGAGATCACTGCTCACCCATTCTAAGCGCGCAGGTCCCACAACTCCATTGGCAATGGATTCCGCCAACATTGGCTTTTTCGCATAAATAGCTTTCAAAATTTCAGGCTCAAATTGAACAACTTGTGATATCAATTCTTTTTTTGCCAGTCCAATTCTCACAACAAGTGCGTCTCGATTGCCTTCATGAACAAGCACAAGTTGAAATTGGCTGAATTGAAGTTCTTGCCACCAGGGCGAAAGGCAGGACTGAATATCTTCAAAATAAAGGGTGACGGGCCCCACTCGTGCCGATTCTTCGGAACGGCCCAAAATCTGAAAACGCCGGTTTGGGTTCAAACCCAATTTCTCTGTCCACATTCCCCGATCGCCCACTGGGTAACGCAACAGGGGCATCAGTTTGCGCGTAAGGTTTGTGAGAACCACAAGTCCTTCTTGCCCTACTTCCGAAACAGGTTCAAGGGTTTCTTCGTCTAATATTTCAACGACTGTGGCCTCAGAAAACACCCGATGTTCGCCATTGGCACACGTGCTATCGGCGTATCCCACAAGCCCGCCGTCTACACTTGCATAGCCCGTAGACCGCATCACCATGTTTGGAAATGCCCTGGCAATAAGGTCTTTTTGATCTTCGTAAAGCGATTCTCCGCCAAACAAAAAACCTCGCAGAGACTGACCCAAGCCATTCTGGCCCGTTGTAATTTTATATTCAGCTAGCCTTACAGCAGTGGAGGGTAAACCCACCAAAAAATCGAGATTAAAATTGTCAACGGTGCTCAGAATATCGGGTGGTAGCATTGTGCCGCCCATGGGAAAATGAACCGTTCCTCCGGGAATTTGTTCAATGGATTTGTTTAAAAAAAGAAATGAAGCATAAAGTTCGCCTGCGTAAAAAAGGTTGCCCATGCGCGAACCTGGCCTATAAAGGCCGTTTTGTGCAATTCCCCAGCCAAACCACCGCGTGAATTCGGCCCACTCTGAATTGGAATAAAAACTGAATTTGGGTGCTCCAGTGGTGCCGCCGCTTTTAAAAACCAACCCGTCTGAAAGGTCTGCTGTGAGCAGGCCCTTCCCATTGACGCCGGCTGCAGTCCAAAATTCTTTTTGATTCACCACAGGCAGCATTTTGAGGCTTATGGCGGGGCCTTTGATGTCTTTATACAAAACCCGATAATAATCGGAATTGCCCTTGGCCCATTCCACAATTTCCGCCAACGAAAAAACGCCCATTTTAGACTCTCCTGTCTACAATACGCACAAGCTTTCCGCTTCCAGGAGTGCGGAGCAATGCCGTTGCTGTAACCACCACACACCGAAATACCAATGCTTTGTCCTGCACTACCGACTCACGAAGCTCAAAATAATTTTGAATCAAATAAGCTTCAACTTCAGAGCATATTAAGTTCGAAAAATCGCCTTGGAGCTCTAAAATATCTTGTCCTGTCTCGTTTCTGGCAACAATGATTTGAATTTCGGACGGGGAATTTTCAAACTCAGAAAGGAGCGTGCAGAATTTTTGGTAATTGAAGAAGTTGCCGCCACAGCGAAACACATCGCCCGAGCGTCCCATCAGCTCAAAACGAGGCGCCCTACGGCCGCAGGCACACACCCCTTTTAGCCAACGGCCCAAATCGCCAATGTCGTAGCGGTTGATGGCCACGGCTGTGCGGCATTTTGAAGTAAAAATGAGCCTGCCAATTTCAGAAAACTCACCTTCGAAAGACACAGGTTGGTCGGAATCGATTTTTACAATTTCGAGGAACTGGGTGGCTGAAAGAACGTGGTGCACTGACCCACTTGTGTGCTCGCATTGATAGCCAAGAGGACCTGCATCAACGCTTCCATAAGCACCGGAGCGAATGAAATCAATTCCGAATTCTTGAGCCAGCCGAGTGCGAGCGACCTGCGGAAAATGTTCGCCTCCGAAAAATATTTTTTTGATTCCGCCATACTCTGCGAGAGTTTTGGATTGTTCGTTAAAAAGTCGCATGATGTATGATGGCATCCCTAACAGCGTATCGACCTTGTAGCGCACAATGTTTTTTGCAACAAATTCAAGGTCAGTGTGTGCCGCCATTGGAAGCTGAACGGCTTGCAAATTTTCTAGAATGGTAAAAAAACTTAAAAATCCACCATACAGTCCGCCGCCGAAAAATAAATTCATGCAACGGTCCGTTTGGGGGTTGAGGCCGCTGGCATAGAGCCCATCCGCCGCTGCACGCATTTGCTGCTGGTAATCGGAATAAGTAAACGGAGAGGTTTTGGGCTCGCCGCTGCTTCCCCCGCTTTTAAAAAAAAGATGCGCCTCTGGACTTGTCGCTAAAGAGTTTTGAAACTCGACCTTAGAAAGCACGGCTGGTGGTTTATTTTTCCACACAGGCTCACTTTGTTCCTTCAACTGAGAAAAATCGGAAATACCTTGCGCCCATTGAGGAAGTTGAACCGAAATGCGCTTGCTGTAACGCACAAGTGCATAAGAACCGTCGTGTGGTTCTCCCGCGTAGCTATTTGTCATTTCACCAATGCGACGCACTCTGAGTGCACCGCATGAAGTGAGCGAAGTGACAAGTTCTCCGACCTCATCTGCCGAACAAGCCAAGCCCACGGTTTGCAAATAAGAGCGCATGGGCCTGAGTGTTTGTAAAAGTGCACTGCGTAAAAGCGGTTTGAGCCAAATGGTGCGAAACAAAGGCGAGGGCAAAAGATTTCCTTCGGGAGCCAAAAATATGCGCCAATTTTTGCCTTCTAAAACCTTTCCACAGCCAAGCGTTTCTTGGCATTTTCGAGATAAGGTAAGCATTGTGATTTCTGCCGCTTCGGCGCTTTGCAGTTCGGCTTGAGGTATTGTTGGCGAAAAGTAAAGGAGTTCATTTGCTAGCCCTGCAGCAAAAGCTTCGAGTTCTTGCATGTTGTTGGTTTCTACAAAAATGCACTGGGGCGATGAACACGATTGCTGATCGAGATTGCAAATTTCAAAGGCCAAATTCTTGAAAAGTTGTTTTTTTTCTGGGTCATTGTTGATTGAACTGCTGCTCATTGTCGCCTGGCTCACGTAAATAAACGAAAGCTTGTGGCCCCAGGCTACAATGCGCGCATTGCGCGGAGCACGCGCGCGCACTCCTGCCACGGCCTCGTCGCCACCCCAAACCACAACGCCGTCGGCAACATTAAGCAAGGCTTGAAACCGCGGATCTCGAGATTCTAGAACTCCGCCAAAGAGCCGCGCTGCAATTTGCCCCGAACTGTCGAGCTGTGCTAGTTGCGCAAGAATTTCGAGCGAAAAAGCCCCGTCTTCTGAAGGAAATTTGAAGACATTGACATTGCCAGAAAGCAGCCCTTCGAAAACAGACAGTGCGCCCAGCCCTGGCGAATTTCCGGAGCATACGTGAGTGAGTACACCCAAGGGAGCCCACGCTTCAAACTGATGATCGGCATAGCCTACGCGTGAAGGAAGGTGCGGATTCGTTGTGCCAAACTCGCGCAGTAGCTTTTTTTGACAGGCTGATTTTTCGAGAACCTGAGCGAGGGCTTCAAAAAGCTGTGAAGCCTCATTGGCAGAAAAGGGCCAGCAACGTTGCAATGCGTCATGCAATGCACTCAGCGTTTTATTTTGTTCCAGCGGGGAACTTGAACGCATTTGGCAAGCAAGTGCATGGGCTGCTTCAACAACAGATTCAACAGAAAAAGGAACTGCGAGTGCGGCACATACGGCGCGTTCAATATTCTCAAGTTCCGCCGAAAACTGTTCCGCTAACACTCTTTTCCCGTGCCATAAAAAATATGTCATGAGCGATTCTCCAAAACTTCGAGTGCGGCGGCGGCACAGCTGCGGTTTTTAGAAATTCCAGCGCGTCCGTAAATTCTAAAAAAAGGCATGGCAAGCCCGCATGGGCACTCAATTGCTTTGTGCAGTGAAGCCAGGTCAGTCATGAGAACATTATTAGCCGGCATTGACGTTATATAGGGCGACATCAATTGCAAAAAACCCTGCTCGCCGTAGTCACAAGGGAGAAGTGTTCGAACATTGCGAACAAACACCCGCGACCACACTGGCACATGTAATTCATGTTGAGGACACTCGACATAAGGAATGCAGTGTTCAGTGGACCCAAATCCGTCGCGAATGCGCTCGTTTGGAATTCCCAAATATTTTTCGATACAGGCATAAAATTCGGGTTTTCCAATGGCCTTGTTGGCGTGCCCCTTCCATCCACCGCCAAAAAAAGTCATGGATTCGGGATGTAGCTTCAGGGTGCGCTGGTCGGTTTTGGCCATGCGCTCGAGTGCAAAATTTAAAAATGCTGGAAAACCAAAAATGCGCACAGGAATGTTTTCTGCCTCGAAGCGTTTTAAGGTGTCGATGGTGCCAAAGAGGTCGAACTCGTGTCCTTCATTTCCGTCGTTGCGCAACGCATAAAAAACCTCTTTTTTGGGAGCATACTTGCAAAGAAAATTGTCTGTGTAAGCTGTACCAAGCTTTAAATTTTCTTTGGGCTCATAAGTAAACATAAGGTAATTTACGGGTTTCGAATGGTCCTCAAAACCGTAAAATTCAAAAATGCGGTCGACCATTTCTTGGGCAGTTCCAAGGGACCAATCATCAAAAAACACCTGGCTTTTTTGCCCTGTTGTACCGCTAGAAGTGAGGTGAACATTCACTTGTTCCCGAGGAATAGAAAGCAATTCGCGCTCCTTAAAAAGGCTCGCGGGCAAAAACGGAACCTGCTCTAGTTTTTTTTCGGCGCGGAGCTTTTGAGGTGTAAACCCTGAACGGTGAATAATGGCTGCATACTCTGCATTTCGGGTCAAATGCCATTCCATGTTTTCGGCCATGGCTTCTACAAATAAATTTTCAAATTCTGGCTTGAACGAATACGGTTCTGGCAGTTGACAGAGTTGTGAGGTTTTTTGCAGAAGTTCAAAATCTGGAACAACCACACGCGGAGCAGCGCTAAGTACCATAAGTCACCATGCCCTCAAGATGCTGTTTTTGCCAAGCTTCAATATACTGTTTAATATATCCCTGGAATTTTTTTTCGACCTGCAGTCCACGAAAATGCAGCGGCTCCAGTGTTCTTGACAACAGCACGTGATCCATCATGCCTTCGGGAGTTTCTAGCATTGCTGGATAAAGTGCAGAGGGAATAAAATTGTGAGCAAGCAGGACTTCCAGATCTTCGGTATTGGCCAGACTGACGAGACATTCGGAATAGAGCATTCCAAACTTTCGCAAAGTTTTTAAAATTTCTCGAAAATAAGGGCTCACATCGGAGAGACTCTTGGAAATTGAAACAATAGTACAGTAGCCGTCTGACTTTTGAAACAAACAAAATACCTCAATACCAAGCTCTGGCGAGGTTAAAAGCAAGTTCGGAGTGTGAAAGGGGTAAAAACTCTCCTGGCGGGAATTTCGAGTTTTTTCAAATTGCGCTTTCACGTAGCGCTCTGCAAAAATAATCTCGAATTCGGTATCGAGCTGAAATGCGCTTGCTGGTGCCTCTTGAAACTGCGACGCAGCTGCTTGCGCGAACGAAAGTCCCGTTGCCTGCTCGCACGTGCGCAAAAGTGCTTCGAGTTTTGGTGGATAGGTCTGCACGAGAAGTCGTCGCTCTAAAACACCTGGCCTAAAGCGTGCCACAAGCGTGAGAGTTTCAGCTTCTTTAAGGCGATGTGCGTTTGGAAAAATGCCAAGAGGCAAAAATCCTGCGTGAAGCAAAACAAGCTGTGGACCTACACTTAATGTTCTTGTGGTGGCATAAATGGAATCCAGAAATCCGGTATGTTCGTTTAGCGCAGAAGTCACGCAGGCTTCAACCAACGATTGCGCCACTCCCGATTTCCGAAACGCTGGCGACACAGCAAGTGCTTCAATTTTTCCAATTCCGTTGTGCTTGTCCATTTCCAAAACGCACGACCCCACAACCTGAGCTTGAAACGGTTCCGTGTCGGATTTTGCACTCTGACTCTCAGCTACAATCCATAAGAACGAGTTGGAGACAATTGCGGCATGCATTTTTTCACGGTGCGTTCCAATTTCGAGCGGATAAGTATTGCCATAGATTTCTCGGTAGAGCTGAAGAAGTGTGTCAATATCACTGGGGCGAGCGGTGCGCAGTTCAATGTTCATCCAACATCCTTTGCAAAACGCATTTCACGCACTCTGAACAGCATGAGTGCAAGTCCAAAAACAACGCAGGCGCAGACACTGGCCACTGTCGAAATATTAATGTGCGGCAATAAGAAACCAAGCAAAAACATGGCCAGAGGAAGGGTGGCAATGCTTATGGTATTGACCATTGCCATTATTGCAGGAACGGCCTGGGGCTTTGCCTGCTTTTGAAAAAAAGTTAAAACCAAAACATTGTTGACAGACACACACAAGCCTAGTGCAGCCAGAGAAATTGCTGCAACTTCGAGAGTTGTGGCCATAGAAAAAACTCCGTAAGACACTGCTGCAGCCGCCAGGTAAAAAGGAGCACGTTTTTCTTGCAGCCAAGAGGAACGCACCACCGACAACAACAAGCCTCCTACTATGGTCCCTATGCCAAAAGCCACTTCAAGCGCTACCAATGCCGACATGTTTTGGGCGAAACGGTTTTTTGCAAAAAGAGGGAGAAACACGAACAACGGTGCAAAAAAGAAATTCATTCCCAAAAAAAGAACAAGAATGTGAAAAATGGAAGGGTAGTCCGACCGTAATGCAGAAAGTTTATAAGTTTCCGATTCAGTATCGGCGGTGTCGGTGCCAAATATTTTCATTTTCATTTCGCACAATGCTGCAATCAAATAGCCGCAGCCGGTCAAAAGTAGGAGTCCTGCAAGGCCCAACACATGCAACATGCCCAATGCAAGCAACGGACCCAAAACAAGTGCCACCGAAAAACACGCCGAAATCATTCCGTTCACCCGCCCCAACATATCAAGTGGCGCAACAAGTTGTGGGAGCGTGAGCACTGCAGGGTTAAAGTAACTTGAAAAAACATTTGTCCCAATGCCGAGAGCAAACAACAGCGGCAATATAACTTTTGTATTTTGATCCGATTTTGCCCAAAAAAACACAAGAAAAGCCGCCACTGCAAAAAGGAAAGCCCTCGCAAAATCTGTAAAAATAACTGTCCGAAGCGCTCCCCTTTGTTGCACGGTACGAGAAGTAAATGGGGCTAAAACGAGGTGTGGCAAACTATTTGCGGCAATGTACCAAGCCACTGTTTGTTCGGAACTGTTGAGAGCAATAAACCAAACTAACCCTACGGAAAGTATTTTATCTCCGAGCTGCGACAAAAGCTGACCCGACAATAGCAGTCGAACGTTGGGCAGGCTCAGGGGGCCGGCATTTTCAGAAAGTGTAGTCATTAAAAAATCCTCAGGCAAAGCGGCTTGCTGGGCAAAGCAACAGTTTAAGCGCTGTCGCATTCTATCAGGCAATGAAGACTTGTAGGATCGATTGCCTGTGTCGGTATTCTGACCGCACAAACAAT
>JAYTOT010000256.1:0-1116 GCA_043747645.1 Pseudomonadota bacterium
CAAAAATCTGAAATCGTATTCATAGGCAGCGCCTTAAATTGCTTAAAAATGGCCACAGAATTCGAACTAGAACCCTTTGCCGGAAAAGTAAACGTCAAAGCTTTATTTTCACCAAATTCAGACGAAGCAGAACTAACAGGGAAGTATCCGATTTACCCCCTTAAAGAATTTCAAGAATACTCAATAAATAATCCTTACACGTCTGTAATTGTAGTTCCATCTGACCTTGGTTATGACAATACATTTGGCGAGGTACTCAGTGCCGCAAAGCGAGGAATTCCCGTATTTGCAATGCCAACGGCTTACGAAATACTTTTAGGAAGACTTCGGCATATTCAAGTTAACGACTTGCCCTTGCTTGAACTCAATCTCGAACCTCCTTCAGCGCTGTTCTCGGCAATAAAGCGATTTTTAGACGTTTTATTAGCAAGTATTGGCCTTATTTTACTTGCGCCATTTGGACTCATTGTCGGCCTTGCAATAAAATATTCTTCGCCAGGGCCTATTTTTTACACACAAGAGCGAGTTGGATTTAGAGGCCAATTATTCAAAGTGCTAAAATTTAGAAGCATGATTCACAATGCAGAACAAAATACAGGGGCAATACTTGCAATTAAAAAAGACACGCGCATTACTAAATTTGGAAATTTTATGCGCAAAACAAGAATCGACGAACTGCCTCAGCTTTTAAATATTCTACGTGGTGAAATGAGTTTTGTGGGCCCTCGCCCAGAGCGTCCAATTTTTGTTGATAAATTCGAAAAAAATATTCCAGGATATAGGGAACGCAAACGCATCAGACCCGGAGTTACGGGGCTCGCGCAAGTCAGCGGAACATATGAAAGTAGCCCTGAAATAAAACTAAAGTACGATTTAGCGTATTTAGCAAATCAGAGCATTGTTTTGGACTTTCAGATTATGATTCGAACTGCAAAATCAGTCTTGTTGAGGGCGGGGCAATAGCGGGTCGCTTTACGTTAAATGCGCAAACCATCTCACTACTTTAAGTTTTATTTGCTGCCGTTTCAAGCAAAACCAATCTGAAAAAAGGATTGTTCGGGCATTTTTGACCTTGGCCCCAAAGACCGTTAAAGTCTTCCACAAAGCGTGAGGTTG
>JAYTOT010000257.1:0-2422 GCA_043747645.1 Pseudomonadota bacterium
TCAAAATAAAGGACCTTCTAGTAATCCCTGGGCAAGTTTTGTAGTTGGCAGATATAAGCAAGAAACAAATGATATTTTTGAACTCGAAGTTCACATTGATACTGTTGATTACGATATGCAAAAATTAGTCGACTCGTACATTGATTCTGGTGCACTTACCGATTGCACGCCATACTCAGTGGCCATTTTGTCGCAGTGCATTTTTAATCAAGATATTGTATTTAAAATGTTTAAAGAAGCCAGAAAATTTGGAATCACACAACCACAATTGCCGCAATTTATGATTCAGCATTTAAAAAATATTGGCGTATTAGATCAGCTTAAATCGGTGTTGTGTTCTTACGGGCATAAAATATCTTTTGAAAATTCAATAGTTGAATTCAACCAGTAATTTAAATATGAACTAATCAATGAAACCTGAATTATAGGACCATTTATTATTTAAATAATGATTCCCAATTCTTAATTGTAGCTTCCACTTGGCGTCTGACAATTGAATCTTGATGAGAGGTTAAATAATCTGCCTCGGAATGATACCCCAACAGTCTCTGTTTTGCCGAGTGCTTGATGTAAGGCCCTTCCTTCAATTCCAAAACCACTGTATTAGGGCTTAAGCAAACAATGGAATGCCAGGTGTCGCCTGGTATTTCCACCGCGAACGCGCCTAGGGGTGATATGAGTTGGGTTGAAACAATGAGGCCCTCTTGGTTGAAAATCAAGAGTCCCGCAGATCCTTGTACCCATTGAAAAAACTCGAATTTTTCGGAGCCTTGATGCAGGTGAGGAGATATATAAGTGCCCATTTGGAAAGCGTTGTAAAGTCGCTGCACTGGCACTTCGTGTTTGTGAAAATTATAGTTTTTTCTCTTTCTCGGATTATTTTCTGCTTCGGAACAGAGACTATTCAAAAGAATTTTATCTGCCTTTTTGAACATTTTAAAACCTTTCGCATTGCATTTTGTGTTTTGTCGATTTTCTCTTTCAATCTTGCACTTTGCAACGATAAGTCGCAAGAGATTCTCCCGCCAGAGGCCCAAAATTTAGAAATATCAGAGATAAGTTTTGTCCACGAAGGCCGCACACAGCTTTTTGTTCTTCAGCGCGAGTTGACAATAAAAGTGGGCCAGAGATTCGAATTAGAAGAATTTAACGAAAGTATGCGTAAATTACGTGCACTCCCGCTTTTTTATGAAGTAATTCCACTCGTTTTTATTAAAGAAAATAGAAGCATAAAGATATCAATTCAGGTGAAAGAGCGATGGACCACCAGTCCTGTATTTTTAATTGGCGGTGGCGGCGGAGTTTCGTATTTTACACTTGGTTTGCAGGATATAAATGTGTTGGGTCGATTTTTAGAAGTTGGCGCTCGCTACGTTAACTTTGACGGTGCGCATTCTGGTGGAGTTTGGTTTCGAAATCCTCGTTTTTTAGATCGGCATTTGCGAGTCAGTAGTGAAATTGCCCGCCAAGAGCGCACGAGGGAGCTTTACACTCCCATGGCGCAACGCACTGGAACTTATAATTTAGTGCGGCGCAAATTTAGCGTGGGATTAGACAACGAATTTTTTCCATTTGTCACTTTAGGTACAGGATATGAATTCGATGGAGACAGTTTCTCACAAAATCATTTGACCAAAATCATGCACGATGAAAACGCTAAATTCAGTTTCGACCAACCCCGAAATTCTAGAGCACATATTCTTCGATTGACTGCATCTGTGGGTCGCATTCGCAACGAAAGTTATGTTTTTGAAGGGTTTTTATCTGAGTCAGTTTTTGAGGCCACTTCGACATCCCTTGGCTCTGCCGATGACTTTTTTAAAATAACACAAACTTTTCTGGCTCATTACATTCCAGCAGAAAATCAAACGTTAAGTTTAAGATTGTCCTTAGGGTTAGCGAACACTTCTGCCATTCAGCATCAGTTTTTCGTTGGTGGGCTTGAAAGTGTTCGTGGATTTAAAGACGGCCAATTTCATGGGAAAAGATATTGGTTAGGTAATTTTGAATATCGAGTTCCTAGTATTGTGCACCGGGTTTTTGTCATGCAGCACATTTTCTTTGCAGATGCCGCCAGTGCAGGAGATACTTGGAACGAGACAAGGCCATCAAGGCAGACGACCGGAGTCAGCGTGGGCACCGGAGTTCGATTTGTGTCGCCCGTTATTCATCGATTTACAATGCGTGCAGATTACGCTTGGGCAGTGCTCCCGCAAAATACTTCGGGACTTTCTTTTGGCATTCAACAATTTTTTTAATGGGGCTAATTATGTCAAGGTCAGATTCGGGTCATTTTGAAACTATATGTGTGCATGCAGGCGTGACTCCTGAGCCTGTCACCGGTGCAATTATGACTCCAATTTTTCAAACATCTACGTATGTGCAAGATGCTCCCGGCGAACCAAAAATATATGATTATTCA
>JAYTOT010000258.1:0-2521 GCA_043747645.1 Pseudomonadota bacterium
CGATAAGGTAACAGAAACCATTGCTCAAATGAGGCAATTATTTCAGATTCCGCCCAGGGTGAGCGCCCTTGAGCCATGGGTTTTGCGTTCACAGCCCGACTGCCTTCGAATTTTTAAGGAATTCTTTAAAGAAAAATTGCCGACACACTTTGGGCTAGAGGCTTTTGCAGGAGGTCTCACTGCCGCCGCGGGAATTCTATCGTACCTTAAACAGTCGCAACGTGGGATTTTAAGCAATTTAACTCGCATTGAAACATATTTCGTGCTCAATCACCTGCTCATAGACGATGCCACGCGCAGGCATCTCGATTTTTTTCAGACAACCACAGGCGAGCGTAAAGGAAGTCTGTATTGGTTTTTGAATCATTGTGTGACTGCCACTGGGTCGCGTTATTTGGCTAGGCGTTTAAATTATCCTTTTAAGGATTCCAAAAAAATTGAATCTGCACTTAAATGTGTCAAGGAGCTGCGGTCAGAAAGCACTTTGCGAAGGAGTTTAGAAGCAGAATTGCGCCAAACGGCCGATTTAGATCGGCTTCTTTCGCGCGCTGCACAAGGATATATTGATCCTAAAAGTCTTTGTTGGATGCGCCAAACTCTTGAATGTTTGCCGCGGTTAAGTGCTTTTTTAAAGGAACAACAAGGCCTCACAAATTTAAATATTGAGGCGCAATTCCTTTTCGGTTCTAAAATCTCTGTTGAGTCTCAAAATACAGCATCAATATCGTGGGCTGAAAATTTGGCTTTATTATGCAGTTTTTTGAGTGAATCTATTGATGCTGATCCCGCTCCTATTCTTGGCAAAGGCGGCCTTATTTTTAAATTGGGTTTTAATGCAAATCTCGACGAAATTATTTCACTTGAAACAAACATTGATACTCTCATTTCAAAACTAGAAGAGAATGAACGCAATAAAACTGGAATTAGTTCGCTCAAAATTGGATATACCAGAGCATTCGGGTATTATTTTGAAATTTCAAAAGGCAAAGCAGCGCAAGCACCTGCGCATTTTATTCGCAAACAAACTCTCACAACGGGTGAGAGATTTATCACTGAAGAGCTCAAAGAGTTAGAAGAACGCATTTTATCGGCTTCCGACGAACGCTTGGCCCTTGAAAAAGAACTCTTTGAATTGGTGCGGTTGCGCGTGGTCGAATTTGCCGATGCCCTCACCTCTGCTTCACAATTTATTGCTTGGCTCGACTGTACCCGAAATTTTGCAGAAATAGCAGAAAAATACTCTTGGTGTCAGCCGCAAATAAGCGATAAAAATGTAACTTGGCTGCGCGACTGTGTGCATCCAGTTTTAAAAGCCATGGCGCTAACCGATGAAGCATTTGTGCCAAATACGTTATTTGTGGGCGATGCCTCTGGTTTGAGTGATGAAGTTCGAAAACAATTTGCAAATTCAATTGAAAATTCTGCCGAAGTAATACTTATAACCGGGCCAAACATGGCCGGTAAAAGCACGCTGATGCGTCAGGCTGCTCTTGCACAAGTCATGTTTCAAATAGGCTGCCCTGTGCCAGCTGCCCAAGGTGTTTTAGGAGTTTGCGATCGTATATTTACGCGCATCGGGTCGGGCGATTTTGCATTGCGGAATCAGTCTACTTTTATGGTTGAAATGCTCGAAACGGCACACATGTTGCGCCATGCAACGTCGCAAAGTTTATTACTCATGGATGAAATTGGACGCGGAACCTCCACTTACGACGGACTTTCGCTGGCGTGGGCGATTTTAGAAGACTTGCACGACCGCGTGAAGGCACGAGCATTATTTTCGACACATTATCATGAAATTCTTGAGGTCGCCGCTTCTCGGCCAGGCATTAAAGCTATGAAAATGGAAGTTCTCGAGAGAGAACGAAAAATGCCAGATGGGTCGCGCAAGTGGGATATAGTCTTTACACGTCAGTTTACACCGGGTGCTGCTGGAAAAAGTTATGGCTTGCATGTGGCTGAAATGGCAGGACTCCAAAGTAACATTGTTGCAAGAGCTGGCGAAATTTTGGCATCATTGGGCGATGTTTCTCATATTAAAAATTTCGACAAAGAACCTGTTACCGAACCTGTTACCGAACCTGTTACCGAACCTGTTACCGACACTGAATGCCAAAACTCTGAATTAATAGAATTTATGAAAGGCATTGAGCCGGAAAACATGACGCCGATGCAGGCTTTGCAGCTTTTACTGGAAATGAAATCTTTGGCTGGCACTTCTTTTAAAAATTTAAATTCGAGTCCAAAAATGAAAGTTAAAAAAAGCAGAGCAGATTTATTAAAGGCTGAAACTTTATTTTGATAATATTCTTCGAGAAAGAATTGATGAATTTAAATTGGCAATATTATTTTTAGTTTTCAATTGACTCGGAGAATAAAAGAGGCCCTTTGCAGAAGCTATTTTCTCACCGTTACAATTTTGAAGTTCCGCACTTACGTACTGATAGACACCCCTTTGGCTTAGTACTTGGGCATCAATAAAGAGTGTGCCGGTGCTTGGTAATGTGCCATCAAATTGAAA
>JAYTOT010000259.1:0-1411 GCA_043747645.1 Pseudomonadota bacterium
TGAACGCTTGGTGCTTGAAAAAGAACTCTTTGAATTGGTGCGGTTGCGCGTGGTCGAATTTGCCGATGCCCTCACTTCTGCTTCGCAATTTATTGCTTGGCTCGACTGCACCCGAAATTTTTCCGAAATAGCAGAAAAATACTCTTGGTGTCAGCCTCAAATAAGCGATAAAAATGTCACTTGGCTGCGCGACTGTGTGCATCCGGTTTTAAAGGCCATGGCGCTAACCGATGAAGCATTTGTGCCAAATACTTTATTTGTGGGCGATGCCTCTGGCTTGAGTGATGAAGTTCGAAAACAATTTGCAAACTCAATTGAAAATTCTGCCGAAGTCATACTTATAACTGGCCCAAATATGGCCGGTAAAAGCACGCTGATGCGTCAGGCTGCTCTTGCACAAGTCATGTTTCAAATAGGCTGCCCTGTTCCAGCTGCACAAGGTGTTTTAGGAGTTTGCGATCGTATTTTTACGCGCATCGGGTCGGGCGATTTTGCATTGCGGAATCAGTCTACTTTTATGGTTGAAATGCTCGAAACGGCACACATGTTGCGGCATGCAACATCGCAAAGTCTATTGCTCATGGATGAAATTGGACGCGGAACATCAACGTACGATGGGCTTTCGCTGGCGTGGGCGATTTTAGAAGACCTGCACGACCGTGTGAAGGCACGGGCGTTATTTTCCACGCATTATCATGAAATTCTTGAGGTCGCCGCTTCTCGGTCAGGCATTAAGGCTATGAAAATGGAAGTTCTCGAGAGAGAACGAAAAATGCGAGATGGGTCGCGCAAGTGGGATATAGTCTTTACACGTCAGTTTGCTCCGGGCGCTGCTGGCAAAAGTTATGGCTTACACGTGGCTGAAATGGCTGGACTCCAAAGTAACATTGTTGCAAGAGCCGGGGAAATTTTGGCATCGTTAGGCGATATTTCTCATAATAAAAATTCCGACAAAGAACCTGTTACCGAAACTGTTACCGAAACTGTTATCGAAGTTGAAAATCATAACTCTGAATTAATAGAATTTATGAAAGGCATTGAGCCAGAAAATATGACGCCGATGCAGGCTTTGCAGCTTTTAGTAGAAATGAAATCTTTGGCTGGCACTTCTTTTAAAAATTTAAATTCGCGTCCAAAAATGAAAGGTAAAAAAAGCAGAGCAGATTTATTAAAGGCTGAAACTTTATTTTGACAATATTTTTTGAGAAAGTACTGAAGAATTTAAATTGCCAATATTATTTTTAGCTTTAAGTAGACTCGGAGAATAAAAGAGTCCCTTTGCAGAAGCTACTTTTTCGCCATTTCTGTTTTTAAGTTCCGCACTTACGTACTGATAGACACCCCTTTGGCTTAGTACTTGGGCATCAATAAAGAGTGTGCCGGTGCTTGGTAATGTGCCATCAAATTGAAA
>JAYTOT010000260.1:0-43748 GCA_043747645.1 Pseudomonadota bacterium
ACAAATTTCAAAATCTCTGGATCTCAGAGAAATTATTTCTATTGCGACAGTATCAAGTCAGAACATGAGTGAAAATGAAAATTATTTAAATTCAGCGGGGCAACTTTATAATTGCGGCATTGAAATTGATTGGATTCGACTCCATAAAAATATTTTACCCCCATCGGGTTCTGACCCAAAATATTCTTTTGAAAAAACAAAATTTTGGCCTCTTTCATTTAACAATAAACCTACTCTTCAGCCGGAGAAATTGGAGAATGTGACCATGCAAGCAGATCGCAAATCGGAGCTCATTCAAGAAATATTGAAATTAATCGAAGACTGCAATGGGCAGAAATGGAACGAAGCCGAATGCAACCAGTCTTTTTTAGGAAATGGACTAGATTCACTGGCATTAACACAGCTTGCGGTTCGTATAAAAGGACACTTTGGAATTCAAATTCGCTTCCGTCAATTGATGGGTGAGTGGAACACTGTATCGCTTTTAGCCGACCATTTGAACTTAATTCTGCCGCCTAAAATTATCGCAAAAGCAGAACAAACGAGCGCAACAACAAACGTCACTCAAACACAAATCCCTATTGCCTCCAATTTAGCTGCACATTCATTTGAGTTTTCGCAAGCTGCTAACGGAACAGAGCACAGCGACATTCATACCATAGTCAACGAACAATTGCGGATTATGGCAATGCAATTAGCAGCATTGGGCCTGGGAGGTGCCGTTCGCTCCAGTCAACAAAAAATACTTCAAACAACATCGCAAGAAATAGGAAAATCTGCTCAAAATAAAATTTTACAACCGGCCGAAGCAAATAAAAAACCATTTGGCGCCATAGCGCGCATCAATTTAGATTCAGATATTCAAATGAATACGCAGCAGAAAGCGGCTTTTGACGAATTCGTCAATCGCTATACGACTCGCACTAGGCTTTCTAAACAAATGACCGAAGACAACAGGCAATACTTAGCTGATCCTCGCGTTGTAACGGGATTTAAGCCACATTTAAAAGAACTTATTTACCAACCAATTATTTGTAAGTCTAAAGGCTCTCGCCTTTGGGATATAGATGGTCATGAATACATCGATGCCCTATGCGGATTCGGAATGAATTTATTTGGTTGGTCGCCAGATTTTATTCAAGTGGCGCTCAAAGATCAACTGGACCTTGGAATGGAAATAGGACCACAAACTCCTTTGGCTTGCGAAGTTTCTAGACTCCTATCGGAATTTTTAGACGTTGAACGCGTGGCATTTTGCAATACGGGATCAGAAGCAGTGATGGGTTGTTTGCGCATAGCAAGATCACTCACTGGCCGCAATTCCGTTATTACCTTTGCCGGTTCGTACCACGGAATATTTGATGAAGTTATTCAACGGCCAGGCGCTGATGGCCGCGCTCGCCCTGCAGCTTCAGGAATTGCGCCGGGCACGGGCGACAATGTGCACATATTAGAATATGGCTCACCCGCCGCTCTCGAATTTATTTCCAAAAATGCAAATTCCCTAGCAGCAGTGCTCGTAGAAGCCATTCAAAGTCGCAATCCTGAATTGCAGCCACGAGAATTCTTGCATGAAATTCGAAAAATAACTCAAAAATCTGGCACAGCCCTTATATTTGATGAAGTCATTACTGGATTCAGACTTCACCCCAAAGGAGCACAAGGGTATTTTGACGTCAAAGCAGACTTAGGCGCATATGGCAAAGTTGTGGGCGGCGGACTTCCCGTTGGAGTCATTGCAGGCTCAGCTGAGTGGATGGATGCGCTAGATGGCGGATCTTGGAATTTTGGCGACAGCTCTCAACCCGAAGTTGGAGTGACTTATTTTGCCGGCACTTTTGTGAGGCATCCTCTTGCCCTAGCAGCAATAAAGGCGGTGTTAATCGAGTTAAAAAGATCTGGCCCTGAACTTCAAATTCAGCTCAACAGTCGCACGGTGTCATTTGTGAAAACTATTAATGAAGTGATTTCAAAATATAGCGTGCCGTTAAAAGCAACCTCAATGGGATCATTATGGCGTATGTCACCAACGTCACATATGAATTTTGGCGAACTTTTATTTTGCTGGATGAGATCAAAAGGAATCCACATTTGGGACGGTTTTCCTTGTTTCCTTACCACTGCACATTCCGATGGCGATTTAAAAGCAATCGTTCGAGCAATCGACGAAAGTCTTGCAGAAATGCAAGAAGGAGATCTTTTGATTGGCCAGAATGCGCTCAATTCGCAGAATTCAGCAACAAATATCGCCTCCGCACCAGAACCTGGTGCTAGATTAGGACGCGACATCAATGGAAAACCCACATGGTTTAAGGCCGAGAATGAGAGTGGAGCAAACTACATAAAAATAATGAATGAACAAAATTAATCATTTCTTATTTAAATTGACAATCCAATTTAAAATCGCCGCAGTCGCTTCTTTTCTAGGGCCACTTTGTGAGAAACTATGGTCCGCATTTTTGAAGTATTTTACCATTACGAGTTTGTCTTTGAAGTCAGAGAGCATGGGATACATTTCCCAAAACTGATTTTCGCTATTAAACCAAAGATCATGCTCTCTGGAAAAAATATGCAATTGATTTAACCCGCGTTTAGCCAATTGCAGTAACTGAAGAGCAGCATCTTCGTGCTTTGGAGCCTCGTAATTAAAATCAAATGCGGCATTGAGCTGCGCCACATTTACCAAATCTGCTTTTTTCAATATTTTAGTTTCAAAAAATCGGCGCCACCGTTTTGAAGAAAATATGCGCTGCATCACACGCCGCCTGCGAAAACCTGAAGTTGTGTAAGCATAGCCATCGAGACAAACTATTCCACAAATTCTCTCGTCGGTTAATGCAGAGCGGTGCGCTCTATCTGCACCCGTGCATAGCCCTAACAAAACAAATTGACTCGACTGGGCCGTCTCTTTTAAATAATCACAAGCTAATATTGTCTGAGCGACGGACCTATCTTGCTCAGAAAGACTGTCGTTATTAAGAGGCGAATCTCCGAGCCCTGCAATATCAAATCGCAAACTAGCAATTCCACTCATTGCAAGGTCACGCGCTAAATCAACATACCAGCGAAAGGGCCCAATGCGATGTCCTAACCCAACATTGGAAAACACCACAGATACTTCAGACACACATTTTTCTGGCAGCGTTAATATTCCAATGAGTTTAGCTTCTAGGCCAAAAGCAACAGCAACTTCTTTCATTGGCGTAATCCCTCGCACAGCGATTTAATTGCTGCCAGCGACTTATGAGGAAGGCTGATTTCTTCGAGATTTACTTTTGTTTTCCATTGTAAATCTTCATCCAAATTGTTAACCGTATTGAAACTTGAAAGACCTTTAATCCATTTTCCAAATGCCACTGCGGAAACTTGTTTGTGCGTTAAAACCACATGTATTTTTGCATTAATAGGCATTTTTACATTTTCAAGCGTGAGTTTTGTAAGTCCATTTGTCAATTTCTCTGAGTCTTCAAATCCTAAGCATTCCGGTTTTTTAAAATTCCGGTTTTTCTCTAGCGGATACCTACTCAGACGAAGGCGCAATTTTTCTAATAAATTTAATTCATTCAGATACTCCTGTCCGTAGATAACAGGATCCCATAAAATATAATTTATTTGCTGCGACTGTGGCCAATGATTCGCCAAAACAGCAAGCAAAGTTGCTCCAAGCCTGAGCCCCACATGAATTACATTTTTAACTCCAGAAATTGCTTTAAATTCTTCAGTTGCAAATTGAATATCAAGCAACCAGCGCTGCGCATCGGCATCGGTGGTCAGGCCAGCAGAATCTCCGGTGCATGAATAGTCAAATCGAAAAGTTGCAAACCCTATTTTTTCAAGCTGCTGGGCCAAAGCCCGAAAAGCACGATGCATACGCGCCATTTCATGTGGTCCGGGATAGCAAAAAACCACCCCCCACTCACCCTGCAAACCTGAAGATGGCGGGGTGTATAATCCAAATAATGGCGATTGAATTGGTCCAAAATACTGCGGAAGCATAAGTCCCTTTCTAATTTATATCTGTTTTGCCAAAACGGCAGCAATTTGAGCCAAGGTGCTTAAACTAACATCTATTGGTTTAATGCGAACACCCAATTCTTTGTGAAGAGATGCAATCATTTGCATAGATAAAAGCGAGTGGCCACCTAAATCAAAAAAATTGGAATCGTCTGAAACTAAATCAATCCCAAGCAATTTCTGCCAATTTGCCCGCAGGGCATTTTGAATTCTCAAAATTTCTGAATGCAATTCTACTGCCACAGGGGCCGTTTTTAAAGTTGCAGTATTTCGAAGATTTATATCCGAATCTGGCCATATTTTCGGTAAATATAAAGTATCCATTTTTCCAGAAATATTGCGGCGAATCAGAGGAACTTCAAACAGAATTGGCATGTTTTCTGAAAAATCATTCGACAAAATGCGTTGTCGTAATTCTGTGGTCGTCATATTTCTATTTTTGTGAGTTGCGTAAACTAATATCTGAGGATTATGTCCCACCAACTCGCAGTCTGATATTTCCTCAAACGAAAGTGCTTTTGCAATTATTGGTTTCTGAATTGAGACCAATTCTTCCATTGAAGATTCAGGTCGCTTAGTCACCAAATCAATTAAGGTAACAATACGTTGGCAAAGCATTTGAATCGTATGTTGATCAAAAAGAGTTGTTGCATAACGCAGTTCGCCTACTGCACCTGAATCGTTTTCCTTCAACCAAAATCCCAAGTCTGTAGAGCAAGAATCTGTTGGGATTTCTACCTGCGAAAAAGGTAATTTTCCAAAATGTGAATTGCGGCGACGCGCATCTTGATAAGAATAGAAAACCTGAAATACTGCGGACCGACTGGCATCTTTTCCTAATTTGAAATGTTGGACCAGTTGTTCAAATGGAGCTTCTTCCTGCGACATAGTCTCTACAAATTCTTTTCTAATTTGCAGCAAAAACTCTAAAAAATGCGCACATCTATCTAATTCAGCACCAATGAGCGAGGCCTTTACAAAGCAACCCACTATTGTTTCGAATTCTGGCAGATTTCTGGCGCGAGAAGAAAGGCCAATTAAAAACTTTTTTTGATTCGATATTTGTTGCAATGCCAAGCAAAAAACAGCACATAAACCCATGGCAGGCGTAGCATTTATGGAATGACACAAATTCGCCATTGCCTCCAAACGCACTTTGTCTATGTGAACCGAAACACCAGCACCCTGGCTTGACCGTATTTTAGGACGAGGTTTATCAGTTTTAAACTCAAAAACCAGAGGGAATTTCTGGAGCTTTGACTTCCACCACTCTAAATTAGATTGACTCAATAATTCCTGCTCACGTTGCCATTTCGCATATTGGGAATAACGTGCTTTTAGCTCAGACACCTTTGGTAATTTTGGATCCAATACATTAGCATATGCGTCAGAAATTTCTTGTATTAAAATATCAAATGACCATCCGTCGAAAACCAAATGATGTGCACACATTGCTAACACATGTTCAGTGTCAGTAGTTTTATAAAGTGCAAATCGAATGAGAGGCGCTTCAGTCAATATGAAAGGATCGTTGCAGAACTGAATAATTTTATTCAATGTTAATTCGTCAAGTTTTACTTTATTTGTAGAATTTACACTTAAATCTTCGCAGGGTAAATTCAAAATCAATTGCTTAGATATAATTTGCTTTGGTTCTCCCAATTCAGAATCGGCAAAACTCACGCGCAGCATATCGTGTCGTTCAAGTATAGACTGCAATGCAATTTTTAATGCATCGACATAAAGTCTTCCCTGAATACGAAACGCCGTTGGTAAATGGTGAGATTTTAAGTGAGACTCTACTTGCTCAGCCCACCACAGGCGCAATTGAGAACGGGATAAAACAAATGGGACATTTAATTCATCTTCTAATGTAGCAGACGTGACAGTGTCTTTATTTTGTAATTGTAAGTCGCTCAAAATTTTTGGCTGCAGCATTATCGCTTTAGAAAAACTATGTACCGTGGGGAATTCGAAAATGTCTTTCAATCGAACCTGAATCCCCAATGTAAGCCTGAGCTGAGCGCAAGATTGAGCCGCTAAAATGGAATGCCCACCTGCGCTAAAAAAATTTTCGTGGCCGCCCAAACTCGGTTTTTGCAGAATAGTTTTCCAGTTGTCCAAAACCAAATTAAATATGGAAGAAT
This sequence comes from Pseudomonadota bacterium, assembly GCA_043747645.1. Taxonomy (GTDB): domain Bacteria; phylum Bdellovibrionota_B; class Oligoflexia; order Silvanigrellales; family Silvanigrellaceae; genus JAYTOT01. The sequence goes on from JAYTOT010000260.1 coordinate 6,162, forward strand.
CTATATTTTCGGAACTTAATGGCAATTCATTAATGGCGTCTTTCGTAAAACTTTCAGGGGACGAATGCAGAAAGGGATCTGGAAGTTTTTTGCGATCCACCTTTAAATTGGGAGTCAGTGGGAGCTTTTCAACCCGCATAAAAATCTGAGGAATCATGTATTCCGGGAGTTTATTCTGCAAATACTCTCGCATTTTTGAAGAAGAGAGCTCTTCGGCGCTCTGATACCATGCAATTAATCTTACGTCTCCAGGATTTTTTTCCCGAACTCCAGCCGCAATTTGTTTTACGCCTGAAAATTGAGATAAACTAGTCTCAATGTCACCTAATTCGACTCTAAATCCGCGCAATTTAATTTGATTATCGGCTCTGCCGAGGCAAATGATTTCGCCATTGGGCCCAAATGTTGCTAAGTCACCTGTGGCATAAATAATGGGATCGTGCTCTGTTGCAAAGGGATTTTGAATGTATTTTTCTGCGGTTAAATCGCTTCGTCCTAAATATCCTGCAGCAACTCCAACACCCCCAATATAAAGTTCTCCAGCGGTTCCAGAAAATACAGGTTGCAATTTTGAATTCAAAATAAACACACTTGTATTATCTATAGGGCGACCCACATGAATCAACGATTTTGCATCTGATATTCTATGACACGTAGACCAAACAGTTGTTTCTGTTGGACCATACATATTCCAAAGTTCAGAACATCGCTCAAGTAATGGCGCAACTAATTCTCGCGGCAAGGCCTCGCCACCGCATAAAATCTTTAATTGCTTTTTGCCAGGCCAATCTGCCGCAAGTAACATGCGCCAAGTAGCCGGCGTGGCCTGCATATGAGTCACAGGGCGAGACGCAAGCAATTCTTTAATCGCATAAGGGTCCATTGCCTCTGTTTTATCAGCAAAATAGAGGCTTCCTCCGTTAACCAATGGCAAAAACATTTCAAGCACAGAAATATCAAACGAAATAGTTGTTATGGCTAAGAGTTCATCTGCCTGTTGAAATCCAGGGGTATGAGACATACTCAGTAGAAAATTAATCGCAGCGCAATGTGGAACCGCCACACCTTTAGGCCTTCCCGTAGAACCAGAGGTAAATATGGCATATGCAAGTGGTCTGTTGTCAGGCCTATCGGAGCATTTTAATTCAGTGTACTGAGCAGTCGATGATTGGACAATTTCTTTTTTTTCTAATATTATTTTATGAAAATTATCAAAGCCATCGCAAAAATGTAAGAATTCCGACTTTGTTACCACTGCTTGGGGGTACGAATCTTCTAGAATATGCCTTATTCTTTCGGCTGGAAAATAAGGATCTACAGGAATATATGTCGCTTTGCATTTCCAAATCGCCAAAAGTGTCCCTATGGTGCGCCAATTACGGTCTAATATAACAGCAACACGATGGTCAGGACCAACATTGGTTTTCTTGAGTAATTCAGCCATTTCATCTGCATATTTATTCAATTCGGCGTAAGTAACCGATTCATCAACCGACGCAATTGCTACTTTTTCAGCACAACTTTGAACTGATTTTTGAAACAATTCATACACGGTTTTTGCAGCGCTAAGCGGCTTCCAACTGTGGTTCCAATTTACGACTTGTGTGTGCTTGAGTGCGGGCGCTAAAAAGTCTAAATTATCGATGGCACAGTGAGGTGTATTGCAAATACTCTCTAGCAAAGTTTTATAACAAGTGAGTCTGGTGTAGAAAAAATCTTCTTCAAAAAGAGAGGAACTGCTTTGACATTCTAAAGTAACAGAATTTCCGGCCCCAGTGATATTAATGAAAATTTCAAAATTTTCATTTGTGCGCGGTAAAGTGGAGTGAGAAATTTTCAAATCTTCAAAATTGAAATCTTCAGCCTTAAATCCCTGCTCCACATTAAATATAAATGAAACCATTGCAGGGCGCGATGAATCGCGGTTGATTGGCAACTTTTTCAACAATGAACTGTAACTTACTGCGGCGTGCTCGTAAGAGTCTAAGAAATTTTTCTTTGTTTCATTCAAAAATTCACTAAAAGTGCATTCTCCATTAATTTTTGAGACGATTGGCAGAATAGAAACACAATGACCCACAACACTTTCAAGTTCATAGGTAGATTGACCAGCAACAGGTACTCCAACCACAAGAGTATCTATATTATTAAGGCGATAAATAAACACATTAAAAGCTGCAAACATCACTTGAAAAAAACTACAGCCTTGCAAAGCGGCAACTCTTCTCAAATTAGCAATTAAATCTTCAGGAAATTTCAAATTCGTCCGACGAGAACGGTAATTTCGTCTGTGTGGCCGGATATTATCGCTTGGTATTTCTATGGCATCAGTAATTCCCTGCAGTTTTAAAGTCCAAAATTCTTCCGATATTTTGTAGTCGCTTGAGTTATTCCATTGTTTTTCGCGCATCGCAAAAGTTGAATATTTTTGCCCAGGAAGGAGCGTATCTAATTCCTGTTTTTTTGAAGCATTGTACAAATGGCCCAACTCGCTCAGCAAAATTCCAGTGGACCATCCATCGCAGACAATGTGGTGAGCGGTAAAAATGAATACACTAAATTCGGCATTCACAATAATAAGTCTGGCCCGAATGAGAGGACCAACTGATAAGTCAAAAGCATTGGCGCTTTCCAACAATTTTGCTTCCGCTATGTGCTTATCTTTTTCATCATTTGATTCGGCTGACACATCTTTAAAATTCCAACCAAATCGAACGTCTTTGTGAATGAATCCCAAGCATCCATCATTGCTAAAAGTGGTACGCAATGCTTCGTGGCGGGACACCAATTGATGAAAAGAAAATTTTAAGGCCTCACTATCAAGCTTGCCCGTGAGCTCAAGTATAATTCCTTCGTTATAAGCACAGTTAGAATCGTCGCCCAAATTCGCGCTGAGCCAAATCTCACGATGTGTTTCTGTGGTTTGAACGGTTTGTGACATTAGATTTTCCCTTCAACTGATGTGGAACCTAGTTTGAAGGGGTGCCGCCAGGAATCCAAGATTGTCCGTTGGGAAGTTGACGCGAAACATTCTAAAATGAGTTAAAATTCATAAATCTGGAGATTGCAGAGTGCTCATGAGGAGTTGATTATGAGTGAAATTGTAGGTTTTAATTCAACTGAATCAATGCAAACACTTAAGTCAATTTCACCTCCATTCACTCACATTGAAGTAGAATTCTGGAACGAATTAGACGATCAAAAAATACCACTTTCAGAACAACGCATAAAACACCATACTACAGGCCGAAAAGTTGCAGTATCTGCACTCAAAAACTTGCTCAATTCTGAAATTTCACACCTAGAAAAAAATGAAGATGGTTTGCCAGCCTGGCCATTGGGCTGCACTGGTTCAATTTCACACACGCAAGGTGCAGCCATTGCGATAGTAGGAGATAATAATATTTGGGGCGGATTGGGTATTGATATTGAAATTCGCAAATCGCAATACGACCCCATTCACATTCAGAAATTAGTCATGACAGATTCTGAAGAATTAATTCTAAAAAGCGCTTTTCCTGAATTAGGATTGGCAGACCATATATTGTCACTATTTTGTATTAAAGAAAGCGTCTATAAGGCAGCGTTTCCAAAATTAAGGCAAGCGTGGGAATTTTCAGATTTGCAGTTGATCCAACTAGACACAAACGGATTTATTTGCCGCCCCTATTTCAATAATCAATGCAACAATGAAAATTTGAATTACTTATCTTTTTATGGAAATGTTTATTTTCTGGAGAACCACATTATTTCAGTCGCAATTTTTCCAAATATTTATTCAGTTTAAATATTATTTTTAAATACAAAAATTTAGAATTGCCAATTCTTTTTTGAAACTTCTCTTGAATTAAAAAATAACTGGCATTGAGCTTTTCTTGAGTTGCATTTGTTATGAGTGAACTTTCGCCACAGCTGCGTATCAAAAGATCATTATCAACATAAGTATAATCGCCCGTTTCAATTGCTCGTTGAAACATTTCAACATCTTCGCAGAGTGGAATGGAGGCGTCGAATCCGCCGATTTTATGAAATACACTTTGTCGCACCAAACAAGAACTGCAGACTAAAATGGTTTGCCCAAAATTAAGTTGACTCACAATTTTCCAAAGAGTTGGTGCAGTCAGTAAATAAGAACGCGCCTCTTTAAAAAACTGAATTTCGTGAGCAACTGCAGAAGCGTTGAGGCCATTCCGACTAAATGGCAACACATTTGCAATTGCCACTGCTCGCCCAGATTTTTCTAATGCATCAATCGCCGACATCACGCCTTGGGGCACTAAGGAATCATCGTCGTCTAAAAAATAAAGGTATTTTCCGGCCACCAAGGTAGCAGCTTCATTTCTCACTATTGCTGGTTTGCCACCAGTGGGAAATTCACGCTTATTATATTGTAAATTAAGGCCATATAAGTCTCGCGCCTGCTCACAAACCTCGCGACCTTCCCCCGTGGGAGAATCGTCTGAAACAACAATTTCAAAATTCAAAGGCAACAATGCCGCAGTACTTTTAAGTGCTTCAGCCAATTCTCGCGGACGTTTGTAAGTCGCAATTACGATTGAAAGCAGCATTTTCGTATGCCTTTGAATGATGAAAAATAATTACTTTTTAATTTTTGATTGCTGAGTCTGGTCTTGTTGCTGAGTTTGATTTTGTTGCGGCTGAACAGTTTGTTGAGTTTGATCTGGTTGCACAGGAGTTTCTACGACTGTGCCTGTTTTTACGCCTGAAAATTGGCTTTGAATTGCAACGGTGAGGGATTCAGGAAGACTTGTGAGCGAATCATCACTCTTAGTAAGCATACCAAGAGAAGCTGCATCACTGCAAAGATCTTGTTGCTGCGAAATGGAATGGCAAGCTTCTGCATGAACTTGCTCTTGTGTGGAATCAATTTTAATAAAGAATTTTTCGCCAGAAGAGTCTTTTGCGCGAACTAAAAACAATTCAACAACTTGAACTGTCGATTGATTTTTCTCAACAAATTTGCAATTGCTTTCTGCAATTTTCACGCGAGATTGTGCTTTTTCCGAAATAAATTGAGCAATATACGATTGAGCAACTTCGCACTTTTTAGCTTCATCAAGACTCACCCATTGAGGCAATTCAGGTGTAGTATTTGCGGATGTTTCTTTATCTGCCTCAGAGGTGTCTGTAGTTTCTGGAACAGTTGTGTCCGAATTTTTAACTTCTGGGGCTTTGGTTTCAGGATTATTAGGCTGTTGCAATTCGGTTGGAGACAATGCTGGAGCTTGAGCAGGAGCCTGTTCGTTGCTTGCTGATTTACTCGATTTTTTGCAATTTACAGTGCCAATTACAAGTAACGCAGAACACAATAAAAACTTTGGAGCGGAATGAGTGAAAAGCTTCATTTTTGATTTCCTCAATTAATAGAAATGAATATTGCCGAACGAACTCCGGCTATCACGATTTTTGAGTCGCTTAAAGCATTAATTTTAAAAAATGGAAAAAAAAATGGCCGCAAATTACAAATTTTGAGTCAGGAGTCTGATTTCATTCAATACTTGTTGCGAACGCAAATCACCAAAATGTTCGTCCAAAAGATCCGCAGGTACACTCCGCTCCGTCGGATTTTGTATTTGATCCAACATATGTGCCGAAAATTCTTCAACATTTCTGGCCACGCAGAAATACCTGTGCACTTCTGCGGGAATACCAGCGAGCCCTTGCTCCCGAGTAACTATAGGTCTAGGAATTGTGAGCATTTCAATGCTCTTTAAAGACACGCCACTCCCCGTAAACACCGGATTGAGCATCACTCTTCCTCTCAAGTACGTGGGCCGAGAGTGAGGCGGATTGGGCAAAAGGGTAATTCCTGGTTTTTTGGCGCACAAGGAGTCTATTTCTGAGTGGGGGTTTGATCCCGCAATGAGAAATGTAGCCTGAGGCATTTTTGAAATAATAATGGGCCATACTTCTTCAATCAACCATCGTAAACCAGAAATATTATTTTCAGTGTGCAAATTTCCAAGAAAAACAAAATCAAATTCTGCATCTGAGGTTTTTAAATCGGAACTCATTTGTTCTACATTTGATTCCAAAAGTGGTGGAAATAATCGACCGTATTTATAACCCAATCTCTGCCAAAACGATAAATCATCAGACGAAATATCGAAAAACAAACGGGCCCTTTTTAATATTTCTTTTTCCCATTTTTCTAAATGAAGAAAAGAAAGAAGCGACTTAATGACACCCATTCCTCTTGCGGCCTTTAGCAGTCTTAAATGATACATATATTCAATGTTGTGAGACCTATAAAAAAGCATTTTTCCGCTTTTTCGTTGCAAATCAAAGGCACATGGTGCTCCATGGATTCCATCTAACCAAATGGCATGGGGTCCAAATTTTTTTACACATTGATTTAATATCTTTTTCTGATTCACAAAAACGAGACGTGAAGAAAATTGGAGCGGATATTTAATACAAAGTAACATGCGAATTGGAAAAGTAAATGGACCATTATAATAAGGTAACAAAACAAGATCTTCAACTAAATTTTTAACTGTATTAAAATCTTTTTCATTGGGATGTTCGCTCACCCAACAAACGAATTGGATTTTTACACCAAGCCTTTTGAATGACTGCAGACGTCGCCAGACATCTACCTTTGCACCATGGTGCGCTGGAATTGGAAATTCCGCAGCGATCATAGTTAAAAACAGATCTGATGTTTTTTGCCCGCGTGCGTCATCCATTGTCTTGGGATCCTTTTTCCAGTCGCTCTGTTCGAATCCAGGCTTGAGGACGGGATTTAAATTTCAACATTAATTTCCACAATGCATATTGAGGAATATGCAATATAGCACTTAAAATACCTCGTGGTTTTTTAAAGCAAAATATTCCAGTTAAAAAATAGAAACCCAATGCTAAAAAAACAGATGCACTTGCGCAAATTTGGAAACACAAAGTGGGGATATTCCATTGCTCTGTTTGTGGAATTAAATATGCCAAATACATTTGTACTAAGCATAGTATGCCAGAGATTAATCCGAAACCGCCAAGGACTGCCAGACTGGGAGAACTTAAGTCAATGGCCAGCAATATTTTTTGCGCCATCGTTTTATTAGATTTCCACAATTCAGATTTAAATTTTTCGTTGAGAAGCGCTCGCCCGTGTTCCCAACGTTGCCGTTGTTGAACAGAGGCAGCACCGCCATCCACAAGCATGTCGCTAGAGACGATGATTTCTGGATTAAAATAGGCCCGTTCACCAGCCAAACGCAGCATCCAGGCAAACTCTAAATCTTCGGCTAAACTATCGGCAGACCAAGGAACACGCATCAAACCTGCATGAGAAAAACACATTCCGTTTCCGCGCAACGCCGTGCTTAATTTAAATGTATCTTGCCCTTTCAACCAAACTCCATTGAACATGTTAAATGCCAACGCCATAAGCGCTGGACGCCAGCCTGCATCGGCATTTGATACCGTATAAAACCCTTGTATCCAATGTTTACCCGCATTTAAATCGGCTTCAAATTGCGTCAGTGCATTGGTACTTAATTGAGAATCAGCATCCAGCACAACGGATGCATCAAATTTGCTAAAGTGATTTTCATCTTGCATTTTTTTCCAGAAAAATTTTAATGCAAAACCTTTGCTTTTGTCGGTGTCGTGAAATCTTTTCACAACGTTTGCCCCTGCGTCTCTCGCCAATTGTGCCGTTTTATCGGTACAATTATCGGCTATAACCCAAATTTCATAGCGTGATTTTGAAAATGAAAATTTTAAGCATTGTGCGACTGTATTAGAAATATTCAATTCTTCGTTGTGTGCGGGAATAACTATCAAAAACTTGCGCTCTTGGTTTTCAGAATTTGTACTCCGCCTCACATAGTTTCCGAGACAAAGTAACGCAATATAGTTTGTGTAGGGCAGAGTAATGGCAAGCAAACTGAAATTCAGACCCGCCAAAAGGTCCACCGGATTTAAAATCACAAGCGCTCGATCTCTGCTAAAGTTTGGTAAATATTTCTGAGCCTCAATTGTATGCTTGATATTGCGCAGGCTGGAATTCTAAATTCAAATATAGGTCAAAAAAATGACTGATAAAACGACAAATAAATTCACCGATAAAGCAGACCACAAAGACAGAACAATTCGCGTATTGGCAATTGCCAGGCTATGCAACCCCGACTGGGTCAGTGTGCCACTGGTAGGCTGGAATCATTATAACAGCATACAATCACACTTTGACACTCACCTTATTACACACATAGAGAATAAAAATAATATTCTAAACGCCGGAATTCCTGCAGATAAGGTCACGTTTTTAGGCTCAATGCGAGTCATTCGAACGCTGCGACAAATTGCGCGGCTCATTTCGCACCGTGCTCAACACGTCACAGAAAATGCCCTCGAAATCCCTCTTTATTTATATTTGGAATTTAAAATTTGGCGCCTTTTTCGCCATCGAATTAAAGCAAAAGAATTTCAAATTGTACACAGAATAACGCCATTGAGCCCAGTTATTCCAAGTTTGCTTGCAAGACTTTGCCATAAAAACGGCATTCCTTTTGTGCTTGGCCCCCTCAATGGCGGTCTCCCGTGGCCTCCGGGATCTGAAGATATTCGGCAAAAAGAAGCAGAATGGGTCTCCTCTTTAAGACCATTAAAACGCCTGCTCCCATTTTACCGCAGCACTCGTACGCACTCAAAAGCAATAATTTTAGCTTCGGCAATGGCGTGGCGCGAAATGGATGGAGATTGCCGCCAGCACTGCTTCTATATGCCAGAAAATGCCATTGATGAAAATCGATTTTCGACTTACCGAATAGCACCTCATATCGGCCCATTAAAGTGTGTATTTGTTGGTCGGCTTGTTGCAGTGAAAGGAATAGAAATTGCAATTCATGCACTTCTTCCTTTTTTAAAAAATGGGCAAATAGTGTTTGAAATTATAGGCGATGGTCCTATTAAAAACACGCTCGCAGGCCTCGTAAAAAACTTAGGTGTTCAAAATGCGGTTCATTTTTTAGGCTGGATAGACAACTCTAAAGTTCCAGAGCAACTAGCACTTTCTCAAATTTTTCTGTTTCCAAGCATTCGAGAATTTGGTGGCGCAGTAGTATTGGAAGCCATGATGATTGGCCTCGTGCCAGTGATTTGCGACTACGGTGGACCTGCTGAATTTGTAGACGACTCCCACGGATTTCTCATTCCGGTGGGCAAAAACGAAAAAATTATTTCAGACCTCTCAGTTGTCCTGCAAAAATTAGTTGGAATGACTCCTCAATCTATTTTTGAACTCGGTCAAAAAAGCAGGCAAAAAGCTCTGGCGAATTTCACAATGAATTCAAAATTAGACCGCACCGCAGAAATCTATAAATGGTGTGTGTCTGATGATGCAAATAAAAAGCCAAACTTTATGCCTCCAGAAGCTTCACTTCAACGCTACATAGACATGGGTTTTTGAATAGGACTAAAAACTGAATTAAAAATTCCCAACAAAAATGCACTCAATGGAATGCACACGACATACAATGCAATTTTAATTGGAAGAGATACGCCTAAACTCATTGAAATTAAGTATCCGCACAGACAAAAAACAAAAAAAGTCTTTAATAAACGCCCAATGATATTAATTCCTGAAAAATATTTTCTCGCGAAATATAACAATGAGAAAAATACGAAAATCTCTGCAAGTGTGGTCGCCATTGAGGAACCCGCAGCGGCACCGCCTACGGAATACAATTTTTGACCCAAAAGTATAAACACTATGCTAAAAACCGAATTGCCTAAAAGTTGAATGATTGTTATCGCAATTGCAATTAAGCCGTTTGAATTCAGGTTTGCATTCATCATGAGAAGAATATTTAAATAAGTAAACAATACCGTAGGGGCTAAAAGCTGAATGCACAAAACTGATTGGCTGAAATCCTTACCATAAAGCAACAGACTGCCTTCACCTGCAAAAACAATGAGTCCCGTCCCTAATAAATAAGACGATGCGATAATAATATTTGCAATTTTTTCAATAAATTCGTCTCGCGTTTTAGAGTCTTGGCTTTTGAGTCTTGAAAGCGCCGGCAGTACTGTTTGATATAAAATAGGTGATAATAACAGAAATATGCCTTTAAATTTTACAGCAGCACCGTAATATCCAATTTCAGTATTATTCCCTAATTTAGAGAGAATAATCATGTCAAGTCCGGTGGAAATTTCGGATAAAACATTCGACAAAAAAAACGGAAAGGTAACCAAGGCTATTTTGGCTATCCCTTTCAATTCCATTTCACCGGTTAAATATCCAGATCTATATGCAATGACTAAAATAAGAAAAATTGAAATCATTTGCACCAATACGGTAGTTATTGCAATTGGCATTAAATCGAACGACAATAATAGTAATGTAGTTGCAATTGCCACGAAAATTATTTTAGATATTACGTCGACAATTGACACTTCTGAATAGCGTCCTAAAGCATTAAATGTTCTCTTTATAGTATCTTGATATATAAGAGAAAAAGCACAAGCCACAGACAAAATAGAAGTCAATACAATTGTTTCTTTGGAATAATTCATTAAATATAACGAAATAATTTCAATTGTTAAAATAACTGATGCAAAAATAATCTCGAAAACCAAAATGCTTTTGAACAACCCTTTTACTTTAGTGCCATCTTCGGGAAGAACTTTAGAAATATGGATTCCCATACCAAGAGGCAAAACCACCATAAAACTAGCGGCGAGAGATTCACACAAATAGTAGACCCCGAGGCGCTCCGCACCCAACGCACGAGGCAAGATCATTTTAAATATAAGTGAAAGTAACATCGTTATAACAAGGGTAGTACCTGTTTTAAAAGCACCAGATAATACATTTTTTATTTCAGACATGGCTGAATTAATGCCTGCATTTTAAAGATTGAATTGCACATTTTCGCTGATTTTAGCCTGACACAACAAATCACGCGCTCAGAGTGAAGTCTTTTCCCAGTGCAAAAATACGACGGGTCAAAATGAACAGAAGAATGCATATTTTGTCGCATCACAGCAAAGGCATTCCCACTACTATACCCAGTAGACAAATTAAAAATTTATCGTTGTTTCTTTGAACATGAACAATAAATGCGGCTCGGAGGAGTTGAGTGAATTTAACATTAGAAGAAGCGAAAAATCACTCACCTAACAAAGTATATTCCTTAAATAATACTGAAACAAATCTGCGTGAGACCAGTGTCAGCGCACCAAAACACACGGGCCCAGACATAGAATTTTTAGTGAAAGTTCTTAAAAGACAAAGCCCCACCGGTATATTGTTATTCTTATGTTCATCGGTATTGCTTTTACCCACTGTTTTTTTTGTGCAAAACCCATTTACAAGTACTTTTGTCGTGGCAGAAGACAAACGCGACTCAACAGAAAACAACATTGGGCGAACTTTTGAACGCAATGCGCCTTTGGTTTACCGCTCTCTGCCAAAATTCGACAGCCCTGAATTTTTGTTACCTCTGGCTGTTGCAGTTGAAAAAGACACTCAAGCACGTCCTAAAATTATGAGAGACGATGTAGGCTCGCGTCTTGATGCAGCTGCAACATGGCTGCGAAATAATATCTTTTTCTGGAATCAGGAAAATAAAATACTGAATGTCGAAGCAGAAATAATTCCAAATTCTGAATTGGCCATGGACCTCACAGATTCCATTCGCAAAAGAATTACCGTTAATTCCGAGATTTCTGGTTTAAGTTTACGGGTAGAACTCAAGGGAAAAAGCCCCGAAGACGCTTTTTCTGCTGCAAATTTAACGGCACTCCATTTTATACGCTCCGAACTTGAAGAAGAAAAATTGCATGCCGAACGTAGAGCCGATTTTTACAATCGCGAACTTGCCAAAGCAACTTTGCGACTGAAGGAAGTGAGAAAAATTAAGGCTGGGCTGGAATCTGCTTCGGGTCCTGAGACTTCGCAAAATTCTAAATCACCTTCAGAATCTCATGCCAAAGATCCCGAAGGGTTTAAATTGCGAGAAGAAGCCGCGGAACTCACAGATCGCATTCGTACATTAGAAGACGATCTCAACCGCCTTGCAGATGGTCGCTTACGTAACAAGTTGAAACTGGAGTCTGAATTCAAAGGCCTTCAGTCGAAATTGCAAGCAGATCACCCTGATGTTAAAAGCAAACAGTCAGAAATTATGGAGCAGTCTAATCAATCTGACAAAGAAACAGATATTAGTTTGCAGCTGAGAAACTTGAGAAGGCGACAATGGGACGTGCGCGCAAAACTTTCTGCTTCGCCCATTAGCTTTCAACTATCCCAATTAGCGCTTGAAGAAGAGCGTGAATTACGGCAATTGCAGACTCTATCTCAGCAATATAACGAAATGTTGCTTGAAAAAGATAATCTTGCCAATCAACTGTCTGACCCAGCATCAGGCACTCGCTTTCGCCTCTTGAAAGAGCCCTCCTATGATTTGCGACCGGTTAAAAACTTAAGGCTTAGAGTGGCCGCTGCTGCACTTATATTAGCTGCTTTATTATCGCTAGCAGTTATGTTTTTGCGAGAATTTATGCACCCTATAGCACGCGATGCTTGGCGTGTGCAATTGCAATCATCTTTACCTATATTGACTCAAATATCCTTAGAATCACTTCGGCATATGCCAAGAATATCACCAACTATTGCCGACGACTTGCGCGCTTCTTTGGGGCGCGATGGCAGAGATTCGCGCAAAAAAACGCGAACACTTTTAGCTTATCGCAGGCTAGAGCTTTCAGTTTTTAGACACTGCAAAGGCAATAGTATTCTATTAGCCAACGCTGGCGAAAACGATTCCCTATCTCCATTTTTTTTCAGCTTTATGAATATTGTATCAACAGATAATTTAGGGCGCATTGTATTTGTCGACTGCAATCACATCGATCCTTTATTTTCAAATACTACTGGTAAAATGGGCTTAAGTGACTATTTATCTCTCGACGACGAACCCAGTAAATTGGTTGCATTGCGGCACCCCAGCGCAGCCTTCGACCTCATTCCACCATCTGAATCTTTATCTGGAGAGCAAACCCGTGTTTTTCAGCGGGAAATGATTTCGAGATTCATTTTAAAATTAAAAGAAAGATACACCTATATTTTTATCAGATCTTTTCCAGAGTCTCATTTTATTGAAAATGCCGCCCTCCTCGAAGCTGTTTCAGATTGCATAATCTGCATAGATGCTCAACGTACATTATACCGTGAATTAGAGCGAACAATGGTGCATTTGGAATCAAATAAAGTACGCGGGATTGTAATGGTCGGATCTTGAAGAAGGATTTTTTTGCAATGAGAATTTCGATCAATAATTTCAAAATGATTTGGCAGAAATTATTTGAAAAAACTGTGTTACCTTGCGCACTTTTTTGTGCATTTATGTTTAATGTTTTAGTTTCTTGTAAAACAATTGGTGGTGAAGCACTCAATCAGGCCAAAAATGGACGCACTTTTTTAGACCAAGGCGATTTTATTGTTGGCGCTGGAGATAGACTCGAAATTCGTGTAGCAGCAAGCCCCAACATCGATGGTGCCTACACCGTTTCTCCGTCGGGTCACTTGAGTTTGCCGCTGGTCGGCATCATAACTGTGTCAGGAAAATCGTTAAGCCAAATTGCTTCCGATGTCACTAAAAAACTTGAGCCACTTTTTAAACATCCACAAGTGGCATTAAATTTATCGGTTATATTGAGCTTTAAAGTGTTTTTTGATGGCGAAATTGCACGCCCAGGTGTTTATGCGCTCACGGAAAAAACTTCGCTGCTCAAAGCTATTTCGCTTGCTGGCGGACAAGGGAAATTTGCGAGTGGGAAAATTGTTATCATTCGCACTGCCCCCGACGGCACAGCTAAGAGATTTATCACGAGACAATCGGACCTTATTTCTGGCAGCTCTGAAGAAATGCAGTTCTCATTGGAACGCGACGACTACATCTATCTTGAATAAGGCTTAACGCGTGAATACTTTCAATTTTGCTGGGCTTAAATTCCTCAATTGGTCGGTTCCTGAGGCTGTGCAACAACTCACAAAATTCATGATAGCAAAACAAAAGAAAATTGTTTTCACGGCAAATGCAGACCACATCACACAACTTCAAAAAAATGAAAAATTTAAATTTGCCTACGGTAAAGCAGATATCATTACGGCTGATGGAATGCCTATCGTATGGGCTTCTCGCCTCATTGGACCACCGTTAAAAGCGCGAGTCACAGGTGCCGACTTATTCCCGTTGCTTTGTGAGCAGTGTGCTTTAAATAACTTGAGCGTCTTTTTATTAGGGGCTGCTCCGGGAGTTGCGCAAGAAGCAGCTGAAACACTTGCAAGTCAGTACAAGGGACTTAATATTTCGGGAGTTTATTCTCCTCCCTTAGGTTTTGATTCCGACGAAATGGAAAAAAACAAAATAATTGAACTCATTCAAAATTCAGCACCAGATTTTATTGCCGTAGCTTTTGGCGCGCCAAAACAAGAAATCTGGATTTCTGAAAATGCCCATCATTTTTCCAAAGGATGCTTTATGGGCGTTGGTGCCTCAATCGATTTTATTGCTGGAGTACAGAGCCGAGCCCCACAAATTTTTCAACATTTAAATATGGAATGGCTTTACCGCTGGGGGTGCCAACCGCGCAGGCTCACGTCACGGTATTTGAGTAATTTTGGGATTATGTTTTTAATATTTAAAGAATTTAGACAAAAATTCAAATAATTAATTGAATTAAAATGAATAATTGAGTGTCGTTTTTAAAATTCGCTGCTGACTTACAGCGCCATTTTTTGATCTCGCATAAGCAAATTCTGCGCTTAATTTCACGCTACAACCGTAAGAATTAGGTTCATGTTTTTCCACTGGCCTTAACACCCCGGCAACTTCAGTGGCACCATTTTCTTGTGCTGCGCGAAGTGTCGATAAATTCCAAACAGAACCTATTTCTACACCCATTCCTTTTGACAGTTCTGAATTTTTTTGAACCCCGGGAGAACCAATTTCATTCCGCAATATTATAGCATTGTATATCATTTTACTTCGATTTATTTCATATTGAGTTTTAACCGAAGCCACATGCGCGTAATAAATGGGCCCAAAACTTTTTCGCGGACTCGATTCTTGCGATATGCCGACTGCAAAATTAAAATCTTTTTCTTTGTATTGTGATTCAATCGATCCTAAAAAAAACTGTTCCTTATTTCCCCGCGAATAAACAAATTGATTCATTCCTAAAGAAAACACCGACGACCATTTTTCGGAATGAAGTCTCCTTAATTTAGAATTTGCCGTTAGTATGTCAGTCCAAAGATTTTGGCGCTGCGTGCGCGAACCCTGAAGTTGGAAAGTAACATTCATATTTTCACTGAGCGAGTTATCTAACCCAACCTGCCCATTCCATTCTTTGAGAATTCGCAGATTATCGCGCGTTAATATGAAATTAAAAGCACTGCGAAAATTCGTCTTTTCTGAGAGTACATTTGAGATAGAAAGCCCCGTACCGCCGGTGACAGCTTTGGTGCGAGTGTCAGCATTGGGGCGCAAAAGATACAGCTGGTCTGGAATATTTGTATTTTCATTCTGAGTAAATAGAGCCAACAAATTAAAATTGAGTTCAGTATTTTTTAAATAGGATGACCTCACATATTGCGAGTTTACAGACACACTATGTGCTGCGTCTTTAGAAATTTTTAAACTAGAATTCAGTCCAAAATTTAAATCATTTGTTAAATCTGCTTGCCTGCTTTTTAGAGTCGCAAGTCCATCGAAACCAACCGAAACACTTTTATCTTGAGAGAATGCTGAATTTTCGTCTTTTAGCGTGACATAATTCAGTGACAGAGATTCTTGAAGACTTGCAGAAGAATAAAGGGATTCGCATTCTCCTTTCGAAAAAAATGAATTCAATATCAGAACTATAATTTTTAAGCTTAACTGAAAATTCTTTTTTTTGAGCACTCTATGCATGAAATCAAAATCCTCTTTTACTGAGATTTTGATCATCATATTTAAAGCCTATGCGAATAAGGCCTCCAGCTAAAAGCCCTATGAGCATGATAGAGCGAATATCCGATAAGCCAATATCACCAATGCTAAATACGCCCCAACGGGTGAGTTGGAACAATCCCAAAGCTCCAAATATTTGAATTTCAGGATTTACGGCATGATAAATTCTGACAAAAATAGACACTAAAAAAGCCATAATTGTAGACAACGCACTGAATGCCAAAATTCCGCCTAGCGCCCAGACTGCTAAAAAAGAATTGTGTGGAATTGTGTTGTAATACGGATAAAAACTAAAATCATATTCTACAAATTTAAACGGAATTGGGAGACCATACCCGGTACCAAATATGCTAAAATTTTTAATATTCTCGAACAAATTATAATTTTCTATAACGCGGTAATCGTGGTATCCAAAACTATCTCGCCCTTGAAAAGCAAGCTCCTGCAGTTTGTTATAAATTGCATTGAGAGGAGCAGGCAGAACTCCTGAAAATAAAATTCCCAGACTAAATGCTGTTGTTGCAATGCTCAATTTTAAAAAATGTGTCTTTAAAAAAGAAACGCGAGGGCTCAGCAATTCAGAAATAAGAACTATGGCAAGTGACACAAACAAACCCAATACGGAGGTTCGCCTGTCGTTCAATACAAATGCAGTGAGTATTAAAAGCGACCCTGCAACGAGTCCCAATTTTAAGGGATACGATCTCTTTTTTAATTTTAAATACAGAACTACAAAAATAAGAGAGGTCATAAAATATTCAGAGGAATAGTGTTCTAGCAAATATTCTTGTCCATTCATACTACCATTTTGCACCACAAAATACACATAAAGTCCTTGAAGGGATTTTAAAACATTTGCGATAAATATTGCGATATAAATTCTCGAAAAATCTGTTGTACTCTTGATTGCCAACAAACCTACTATGAAATAGACCGGAATTGATAGCACGCCACGAAGTTGAATGATTAAAATAGATAGGTCGCCACCGCTAAAAATTCCATAAATTGCGGGAATTATAAAAAATATTAATAAAAGATATATATATGTAATTGAAAACTTTGCAGGCTTTAAATTCTCTGAATTTCTAATGCGAGAGATTTGACTCACCAAAGTAAACAACACAAAAAAAATCCAAATCAGCTCGCTGTTAAAAAATGGAGGAACCAATTTTCCAAAAAAAACATGGAGACCGATTATTTCTGTAAATGGAGAATATAAATTAAATGCTTCCTCTCCAATATCGAAAACAAAATGCATTGCCACAAAGAATGGAATGGCAAATGCACTCAATTTAAAACCACTGTTAATATTTACCTGTTCATTTTTGTAAATTTGTTCTCTCATCATTAATCCTCAGGCAGCGCGAGGAGAGTCGGAAAAAAATTAATTACAATTAAAACAATTGCATGAATAGCGACAAAGTAAAGAAATAGAACAATCAGTTTTTTGGAATTAACTGGAGTAGATTTCTTTCCCAGCCAAAGACCTGCGCCCAAATTATGAACTAACAGCAACATGGGAAGCTTAGTGAGCATAAAAAAACTCCAGGGCAATTCAGCATCCCTGAAGTTTATCATTTTTTGAATCTGAATTTGCTAATAGGCGCCCCTGCCAGTGAAAACGATAGAGAAAGTAGCTGCAATAAGTTTGACATCGAGCCAAAACGACCAATTGTCGATGTATTGCAAATCCATGCGCACCCATTTGTCGAAACTAATTTGACTCCGCCCGCTGACTTGCCAAATGCAAGTGAGACCAGGTTTTACGCTGAGTCGCCGAAACTGCCAAGACTCGTATTTTTCAACTTCTACAGGCACCGGCGGACGTGGCCCCACTATACTCATTTCGCCGCGAATGACGTTTATAAGTTGAGGAAGCTCATCGATGCTGTGCTTGCGTATAAATTGACCGAATTTTGTCACACGCGGATCGTGTTTCATTTTAAAAACTGGCCCATTCACTTCGTTTTTAATGGCCAAACGATATTTTAAATCCTCTGCATTTGCAACCATTGAACGAAATTTATAGAAATTAAATACATCGCCGTTTAAACCGACTCTTTTTTGCTTAAAAATAACTGACCCTTTGCTGCTTAATTTAACGCCTAAAGCAATTAAAATAAGCACCGGAAAAAGGACAACTAGCGCTGCAATGCTCAAACCTACGTCAGCCAATCTTTTAAAGCGGTGATGAACCGGAGCTATTGTCTGGCTCGTGTCGAAACTTGCAACTTTTTTCAGGACAATAAATGGGTCGGTGTTCATGAATTGTTCCTCCGGCGCTATGCATTAGATCAAGGAACCCGCGTAGGAAAGGACTATTTTCATATTTTACAAAATATCTTGTTTTATTTCGTAAAATCAATTATTTATAATTTTCATGGGCTTAAAAAGAATTTAGAAAAGGCTTGGCAGAAATTATTGCAATAACGCCTACAGTTCTCAGAATTAACTATTCTAGAACACGAGGAAATTTGTCAGATAACAGGTCTTCTAGCGCTAGGTAACAAACTGCATTGGACTCAACATTGCTAAAAAGAGGCTGTATTTGCTGAACTTTTTTGTAGAATGACTTTTTATAGTCCAAGGATTTCCAATTTACCACCGAAAACTGACGCAAATTTTGCTCCAAATTGACAATTTCAACGTAGCCAAACCGCTGTGTTTCATTTACTACTTTTGAAATAGATTCATAGCAACTATTGTATTTAATTTGCAAATTAATGTCTGCTTTAAATTCTTTATTACAGCGTTTTTTCTGTGCAAAATAGACCGCAAATGTGACATCGGCAATCGACACATTTGTGCACTTTTTAAGCTCGCTATCATTCCAAAATTCTGTGGTAAAATGCGAAGAGCTCGGCAGCAAATTTTCTAGGATATTTAAGAGTGAATCTGTACCCTGACAGTCATACTGTGCATAAAGATCGTTGAACAAATAATCGGTAGAATAAGCGTTTACATTCTCACATAGAGCTCTTTGCTTTTCGGTCCAACCCGTTTGAGTTGCATTGCCACGTTCTGCCTTTGGCCGCTGCAATGAGGGCCCTGCGCCATCCGATGCTAAAGGAAAAGGACTATTGGGATTTGAATTTTCAGGTGCTTGACTCAATGTTGGAGTGTCACGAACAACTTTTTCGGAGTCTTTTGAGCAGCTTAAAAAGCCCACCGCGACGAACATTACGGGAATGGTAAAGTAACAAAACTTTCGAACTCTCATCGGCGCCTCTTTACTTGAGGAAGGTAAGTTCAGTTTATATAGAATTGTTTACACAATTCAAGGAAAATTTTTCGCACTTTTGAGGCAGTGATAGTTATACAAACCAAAATTTGCTGCAAATAAAGTTCTTAAATTCCTAAATCGAGCTGAAAAAATCGGACCAACAAAAATTGATCCGATTTTTTAATATTTTTCAATATTTAATTCAGAGCCATATTCCAATTAAAAAGGATTGTTCTCGTATTTAAACGTTACCCAGGAATGATCCAATTTTTCTGCTACAAGAATATGATATTCAGTGTCACCGTCTTCTGAAATGAAATGAGAATAAAGTTTTACCGATTTGTATTGCGTATTTTGCTCTAAAAACGATTTTTTCGCCTCGGAAGCTATTTGCCAAAAGGCGATTTCTTTCATTCTTTCGTCTTCTAATTCGGCATCATCGGCACATTTATTTAGAATATCCAATAGACTATTCACAGCATTTGTGCCTTCCAAAGTCCGAATTCCAAGTTTTTTCTCATCTAGTATTCCAGACTTACTGTTACCTCTATTTACTTCTTTTAAGAGTATATAATCTAACTTAGTGCTCGAGGAGTATGTGTTTAAGCTAAATAAAATTCCCGAATCTTTTATTTCACTCTTCATAACTTCACTAATTTTTTTCGACAGACTATCCTTTGCTTCCTTTTGAGATTGTATAGAACTTTCCTGTGACTGCTGTAGGTTTTGTTTGCTATTTTTGCCGGTGCATGCTGCGGATGCAAAAAGTGAAAGTACTAAAACAGTATGTAAACACTTCATAAAAAACCTCCCAATTAGATTTATGGCCTTCGTGAAAAGTCTCGAAGTGATATTCGATAAGCACAATTCGTGCCATTGACACATCTTGTAACATTTAAAAATTTAGGGTTTTTAATGCGCTCCATTGGCGTTCTTGTCTAAGAAATGAACAATGTCTTTATTTTGTTCGACAAAACTCAATTGGAGAATGCTCAATGAACATTGAGACTTTTGTGCAGCCTTCAATATTCAATTATATATTTTTTGATGGCGAAAATGAATCTTGAAAGCTCACTAATTTTTTGAATAAAAACATCAAATGATGATGTTCTTGTGACTCAAATTCGCCAGAAATATTAAACTGTTGAAATTGGCTCAAAAGTTCGTGCACTGCCTCAAGTGTAGACAAGCAATATGATTGTGGCTGGGTTTTGAACTGATATTCAGACATACGGCTGGTTGAAAACGAAATTTTAGGAATACTGTAGAGCGAAGGATTGGCCCTTAATAAACTCCATGCGCAGCTCCAAGAAGCATCTAGCACAAAAATAAGCGGAATTTTATTTTGCAACACCAATTTTTCGCGCACCATTTGGGCTCCACTTGCCGATGAAACATCGTATGCATCGGTCCCCGGATACAGCAAAAACGGCGCATATTGACTGTCGCTCAACAAATTTTTAAATTTGCTATTTTCTTCAAAAGAAAGCCCTATAAAAAGCGAAGAACCAATGATACATTGGTGGGTCAATCGCCCCGTACCAGTGCCGGCCCTTTGGCGGTGTTCTTTGTCGTGCATTAAAATAACAATTTTAGCGCCGCAATGGAATGGAACCACATATTCACACAAGCAAGCCCGCTTTGCCTTGAGACACTGAAGGCAAAATTCGCGGTGTTGTGGGGTGATCATTTGTTTTAAGATGAGGGAACCGTCCTTGCACTGCTGAAATTAACACCTTATAAACCGAGTTTGATGTACTACACCAAAACAAAAAGAGGAAGCTTTAAACAGTGACAACAAATCAAGTCATAAATGAATTCATTCTCGCACTGCTTATTTCGGATCAGACTTGAACCAGAGCCTAAACGGGGGTAAGTTTGAACAAATCCGAACCATGATTCGGATTTGCCGGAGATATCCGAATCATGGTTCGACAACTAGTGCCTAGGCAAATTAAATTACCAGAACGATTGAGTTTTCTTCTGTTTGGAGCTCGCGGAAAGGGCAAAACTACCCTTCTTAAGCAGCAATTGCCAGCACACTCGACCATAATTCTGAACCTGCTTGACCAAGACCTTGAAATCGAACTCTCGTCTAACCCAAGAAGTATTTACGAACGCATTCTCGCTTTAAATAGTGAAATTGATACAGTAGTTATTGATGAAATTCAAAAAATACCGCAATTACTCGATGCCGTGCATAACCTGATGGAAGGTCACCAAGTTCCACAAAGATTTATTCTGACAGGCTCAAGCGCCAGGAAATTAAGGGCCGGATCTGCCAATTTGCTTGGAGGTAGAGCGGCAGTGCGCAATTTGTATCCGCTCACTCATCAGGAAATTGGATCTGAATTCGAACTTCTCAGAGCCATGAGTTACGGCACTCTTCCTAAAATTTGGCACGCGCACTCGGATGATGAACGCAAAGATCTTTTAAAAGCCTAAGCCACTATTTACATTAAAAAGGAAATTTGGGCGGAGCACTTAATACGAAAACTAGAGCCTTTTCGACGATTTTTAGAGGTCGCAGGTCAACAAGCAGGAAAAATAGTGAATGCATCTGCAATCGCAAATGAGTGTAAAAATAACGACAAGTCGGTTTTAAATTGGTATTCGATTTTAGAGGATACCCTCATCGGATTTCATTTAGAAAGTTTTCACACATCAGTTCGAAAGCAACTTAAAAATAGTCCAAAATTTTATTTTTTTGACGTCGGAGTTGCGCGGGCGCTGGCTGGGCAACTTTCATTAATACCGAATCCGAGCACCAGTTATTTCGGGGACCTTTTTGAATCCTTTGTTATATCTCAATTTAAATCTCTGTGCGAATATGCCAACAACGACTTTAAACTTTATTTTTTGCGTACAAAAT
This sequence comes from Pseudomonadota bacterium, assembly GCA_043747645.1. Taxonomy (GTDB): domain Bacteria; phylum Bdellovibrionota_B; class Oligoflexia; order Silvanigrellales; family Silvanigrellaceae; genus JAYTOT01. The sequence goes on from JAYTOT010000260.1 coordinate 28,240, forward strand.
CGGTTGTCGAAATTGATTTAGTAGTTGTACGACCTGGTAAAAATATAATATTGATCGAAATTAAATCTACCGAAAACATTCGACACGAACACACTCAATCGTTGCAGCATTTTGAAAACGATTTTCCCCTGGCTGAGTTTTTTGTATTGTCGCGCGACCAAACTGATAAAGCATTTGGAAAAGTGAAAGCAATGTATTGGACCAAAGGTCTGGCTGCAATAATGTCTGAGAGCTAATATCATGAATAGAAACTTTTTTGGAGAAGAAATGCATAATCAAACGAAGAACTTGCAAAATTTGATAGAAAGTACACATTAAAATGAAAATCCTTTTAATCGAACCGGGTGAAGAAGCACTTCGCGAATGCTTTTTGGCAGGTTTTAAAAAGATCAAAAATCTTGAGCTTGTGGTGGCATCTGGCTTAAATCCTGGTCACCAAAATTTATGGTTTGAAAAATACACCGATACTTTTATTACGTTTCAATATAGCCATTTTAATTCATTAAAAGATCAAGTCATTAATCTATCAATAGATGGAGTTGTTACTTTTTATGATTTGTGCCTCGAATTTGCAAATAAAATTTGCCTCGAATTAGGATTAAAGAGAATTTACGGTGGTGATATTTCTCCTAGTCTTAAGTCATTTCAACAAAAAAGCCTTTTTGCCAACGCGGTGAAGTCGGCAAATTTTGTCGAAGTTCACGAAATCAGCGAAAACTCACTCAATGCAGCAAGTGCAATTGGTTTTCCGTGTGTTGTAAAACCTTGTCAGTTCAATTCAAGTCTTGGCGTTTCAATTGTTAAAAATCGCAATGAACTCTCCGACGCTCTGCTGAAAGCGATGTCTATTGATATTCACGACGAAAAAATACGCGACCTCATTCCCGGAATATCTTCTAGTGCGCTAGTTGAAGAATATTTAACGGGCGAAGAAATTAGCGCAGAAGGCTACGTTTGCGATGGAAAATACCATTTACTCGGATTGACACAAAAATTGCGATCGAGTCAGGTGCACCTCGATGAACTTGGTCATATTTTTCCGCATCCCAGACATTATTCAGATAAATTGTTATACAATACAGTTAACGCATACCTTTCACAGGTTCATCGTACGATTGGAATTGAGAACTCAGTGACCCATTCCGAACTAAAATTGAATTCTTTAGGAATACCAACGCTCATTGAAGTCAACTGTCGGTCTGGTGGTGGTTTAATTTCAGAACTCTTAGAGCTGTCAGGGTGTGTGAACATTCCCGCATTAATGGTTTCAATTGCAACAGGGCAAGAACTGCCAAAAATACAGCTTGAATCGCTCACCTCACATTCTGCACTTTATATTTGCACCGACCTAGAAGGTGAATTACTAGTTGATTGTGCGGAAATCGCTTCTGATGCATTAAATAATATTCAATTTTATCGTCCTTTAAAAAGACGGGGAGATATTCTCTTAAAATTAGACCACAACGAAGTGACCAGATGCGGAATCGCAGTAGTGCCTTACGAACACCATGCTTTAGAATTGTTAGGCAACGAGTGCATTAGAAAAATTCACCCATTCAATGATTTAGAATATTTTAATAAATTAAATATTTCACTCAAACGCCGGCAGCACGAAAGTGGAATAGACTGTATTTTTTTAGATGCCACTCGAGCAATTTGCCTCACCAAAGATGAACTTCAATCTGCTTTACTTGGTGCAAAAAAATATTTTGGAAACGAAATTGATAGTCTTTCAATAACTTTAAATTCAAACAACACTCAAAACATCGATGCGCTTTTGAAAATCGGATTTGCAATTGACGGATACGAATATCAATTCGACCGCAATTTTATTGAAAAACTCCGCGAGTCAAACAAACACCTCTTGCCTACGGAATATACAATTCAGGAACTCAACCTGGCAGTGGACAAAGATGAGCTGGTTGCACTCGAAAAAGCCGCACATTCCGCAGACAGTTCATCCAGAGTGAATTTCGATTCCCCCGAAGCACTACAGGGAATGTTAGGATACTACGAAAAAATTTCCGCCAAAGGCAATGCTTTTAAACTTGTTAAAAATAATTTAATTGTTGGCACAATAGGATTTATGCTCCGTGAAAATCAAAAGAACGAGTTGCAAATCAGTTCATTTTCAATTGCCACAAACAGCCAAAGGCAAGGTTTGTTTTTTCCTTTTCTCGTTGAATGCCTCAGTTTGGAGAAATACAAAACTTTTCAATTGTTTTCTGGCATGACCACAACAGACAGACTTATATCTGCAGCGAAAAAATACTCAACGCGCCCCACGAGTGTTTCCATGAGCCGAATGGCGGCAATCAGTTCGAAAACTAATTAAATTAACTTGAAATACAGGGCTGAATCGTCACTCTGCAATATTAATCAATAATTGGAATTGCTTGAACGAATGGCCAGGATTAAGGCAGTTTCTTGGGAAATTCGTAGCCATCGTTCTTTATTCTTTAAAATCACAAATATTCAGCGCAATATTCACGACCTAATTTTTCATCCAAAGTCATTGCAAAGGCACAGAATGCAAAATTTTCCGGGAAATGAGTTGCTGATTTTGTTTTTGATGATGGGGCATTATTGGCAAGTACCACCGCACCAAATTTGCCATCAGTAGAAAATAATATCATTGAAGTGGATCCGGCAGTTTGCCCGTTGTGCCCCAACGATTGGCCGTGCGCGTAAGAAAAAAAGCCTCGGTACAAATTTGGAACCCGATGTTTGTTGCAAAAAGCCTCCATTGCCTGCGGTTGCCCACACATATTTGTGGCAAGCTCTGCATCTGCTTCTGGCATAGGTAATTTTCCGAGCAAAATTCCCTTTTTTAAAGCGTCTGGTAAAGCTGAATTTTGTTCCATTTGAGCTTTCAAAAAAAGCGACATATCTGCCAAATTCGATCGCATTGCACCTCTTCCTGGAGCTCCCGGATTGTGCCAAACCGATTTTTCGACCCAAGCGGAGTCTTGAGCATTACGTGCGTAAACTTTGGCAAGTTCTGCACATTCGGGTTGATATTTTACATTGCAATTCATATCAGCAAATGTGTGATTCATGCCCAATGGAGCCAAAATCTGCTTTTTTACATATTTCTGGTAAGTAGTGTGGTTTTTAAGCGCCAAAAGCTCCCCAAGCAGACCAGTTCCCACATTTGAATACAATTCAAAGCGACCAGGAGCTGGAAAGGCCCATTTGAGATCGGGCCGTTGCACCCATTTTGCATAGGCATCGACAAATTCGAACTGCGCTTCACGAGTGTTGTGCGCATTGGGGTCGGCGACATTTGCGTTTTTGGGATCCCAAGGATTTAGCATTCCAAAACATTTCATTTCTGAATCATTCATTCCAGTAGGAATGCAAGGAAGTGTTACGACAAACCCCGTGTGCAAGGCTAAATCTTGCATGCGAATCGATTGGCCTGCAGGCTCTGGATTTTGAACTTGAGGCGGTAAATATTTTGAAATGGGGTCGCTCCACAATACGTCGGTTTCTAAATTCAAAAGGAGCCTTGTGAACACTTTTGTGACCGATGCCAACTCGTAAATGGTATTGTCCGTAGGTTTTTTTTGGTTTTGCACATCGGAATAGCCAAAATGCGCCCTATAGAATTCGCCATTTTTATCGAACAAAACTACAGAAGTACCGGCGAACAGGTTGTCTTTTTTCTGCCTTACTGAGCATTTTATTGTATGACTCAATCAGTTTTTGTCGCGAATCTGCTGATGCGGTGTCGATAGTAGCCCCACTTTCAGCTTTCACCGCAGACACACACCCAGACCAACTTGCCAAACTCAAAAGAACCAGAAATTTTGCGGGTTTCATAAATATCTTTCAAACAATGCTCAAACGCCTTGACTCTTGTAGAGAGTCGTCCTAATTTCCCGGTTCCGCGTACAGGGACGGTGCATTCCCGTCAAGGTATTCTAACGATTGTTTTCTATTTATAGGTGCGAAATGCCAACCGTAAATCAGCTGGTCCGTAAGGGCCGCGAAGCTGCCAAATACCGCAGCAAGTCCCCTGCTCTCGTTTCGTGTCCTCAACGCCGTGGCGTTTGCACACGCGTTTACACAACCACACCCAAGAAGCCGAACTCTGCAATCCGTAAGGTTGCTAAAGTTCGTCTTACTTCGCAAATTGAAGTCATCGCCTATATTCCTGGCGAAGGACACAACTTGCAAGAGCACAGTGTTGTGCTCGTGCGTGGCGGCCGTGTGAAGGACCTTCCCGGTGTGCGTTACCACATTGTTCGTGGTTCACTCGATACTTCCGGTGTAGCAAAACGTCGTCAGTCTCGTTCTCTTTATGGCGCTAAGCGTCCTAAAGGCGGAGCTGCAGTTGCTGAACCTAAAAAAGGCGGCAAAAAGTAACAACGCACCGCAAGGTGTTTTGTTCCGCGAGTTGAGCTTAAAACGCGAGGCTGCTTGAAATTGTTTTAATGAATTAAAACACTAAATTTCGGTCTATTTTTAAGCTCCAGGCATGCAAAAAAAAGGTAAAACTTTATTTGGAGCTTGAGTAAAAGGGGAAGGTTCAATGGTGAACCTTCGAACTTGGGGAGCCATTCCCCACTTTGAAGATATTTTCAGAGATTTGAGGTTTCTTTATGTCACGTAGACGCCGGCCAATACGCCGCGAAATTCTCGGAGACCCTATTTACGGGGATATCCTAGTTACTAAATTTGTAAACTGTATGATGATCGACGGCAAAAAGTCTGCTGCCGAAAAAATCTTCTACGGCGCTATGGAAATCGTAGCTAAAAAAGCTGCCGAAGAGCCCCTTCAAGTGTTCAAGCGCGCGCTTGAAAATTTGAAGCCTCAAGTTGAAGTTAAGAGCCGCCGCGTTGGTGGTTCTAACTATCAAGTTCCCGTTGAAGTGCGCCCTGAGCGCCGTCAAGCGTTGGCATTGCGCTGGTTGATTTCCTTTTCACGCTTGCGCAATGAAAAGTCGATGATTGACAAGCTTGCAAACGAAGTTGTAGACGCGGCTAACCGTCGCGGTGCAGCTGTTAAAAAGCGTGAAGATGTCCACAAAATGGCAGAAGCCAACAAGGCATTCGCACACTATCGCTTCTAAGTTTTTTTGTGGCCTCTGATGGGGTTCACACTTGTCTGGCTCTCCGGAGCAGTACGCGGTATGAGAGACACTCGAAAACGAGAGTCTCTTTTTTTTATTTAAAATCAGGAACGAGCACCATGACGAGTGACCTCAGCAAATTTCGTAACATTGGAATTATGGCGCACATTGATGCGGGCAAAACCACCACATCTGAGCGCATCCTTTATTACACCGGCCGCAGTCACAAACTAGGCGAAGTGCACGAAGGCACTGCCACCATGGATTGGATGATTCAAGAGCAAGAACGCGGAATCACAATCACTTCGGCAGCCACAACAATTTTTTGGAAAGATGTGCGCATCAACCTCATCGACACGCCTGGGCACGTCGATTTTACCATCGAAGTAGAGCGCTCACTGCGCGTGTTAGACGGCGCTGTTGCGGTTTTTGATGCGGCAAATGGCGTAGAACCTCAGTCTGAAACCGTTTGGCGACAGGCCGACCGTTACCGTGTTCCGCGCATTGCCTTTTTAAATAAAATGGACAAAATTGGCGCCGACGTAGAAATGTGCCTCGAAAGCATGCGCACTAAATTAGCAGCCAATGTTGTTCTGGCTCAAATGCCAATTGGTAATGAAAGCGCTTTTAAAGGCGTTATCGACCTCGTTCATATGAAAGCTATTACTTGGACTGGCGACGACAAAGATGCCGCAATCAAAATCACCGATATACCTGCAGAATTAAACGACGATGCACAACTTTACCATATCGAACTCATAGAAAAATTAGCAGACTTTGACGACGAAATTGCCGAAGCCGTGGTATCCGATACTAAAGTAACACCAGAAAAAATTCAGGCAGCCCTGCGCAAAGCAGTGGTTAATTTTCATATTATTCCTGTTTTTTTGGGCACAGCCTTCAAGAATAAAGGCATTCAGCCACTTTTAGACGCAGTGCTGGCTTACCTCCCCTCGCCCCTCGATCGCCCCGCTGCTTTGGGAGTTGAAGTTGAAGGAGTTGTTGCAGCAGGCGTGCGGGAGCCTATAGAATCGGCTCCTTTTTCGGGAATTGTGTTTAAAATTATGAGTGACCCTTTTGTAGGATCGCTCTCTTATGTTCGAGTTTATTCTGGAGTATTAAAACCAGGAGACGCTCTTTTAAATGTATTAAAAGGCAAAAAAGAACGCGTGACCAAAATTTTACGCATGCATGCCAACGACCGCGAAGAAATATCCAGCGCAGGACCCGGGGAAATTGTTGCCTGTGTCGGTTTAAAATTTGCAGTTACGGGCGACACTCTTGCAGACGCACAAGCGCCCATTGCATACGAAGCCATGAAGTTTCCAGCACCAGTGATTTCACTTGCCATTGAGCCAAAATCGAGCGGTGATTTAGACAAATTACAAGCTAGTTTGGCACGTTTGGCGCAAGAAGACCCATCGCTTAAAGTGGGTCTGAGCGAAGACACTGGTCAGGTCATAATTTCTGGCATGGGTGAATTGCATTTGCAAATCATTGCCGATCGCCTTCTGCGAGAATTTAAAGTAGAAGCAAATGTGGGCAAACCCCAGGTGTCGTACCGCGAGTGTGTTTCGTTAGCGCGCACATGCAGCGAAACATTTACCAGAGCAATCAACAATAAAAACTTCAGTGCAATGGTGAAAGTTTCTGTTGAACCCGCACCCGATGCCACAGAAATTATTGTCACAGTTCCTCCAAAACCACCTGCAACTCTAGCCGTTACCAATGCCATAAAAGAAGCTCTAACGGGAGCCGTTGGAAGCGGGCCCCTTTGCGGATACCCGCTTGTGAATATCAAAGTGGATGTTTTAGATTACTCCTATGACGCTTCTGCAGTTGATGAAGTCGTGTACAAAGTGGCAGCGGCCAATGCACTCAGGGCAGCGTTACAAGAAGCAAAACCAAACATGATGGAACCTTTTATGAAGGTTGAAATCGTTGTGCCCCCTGAATCAAGCGGAACAATTGTTGCCGATGTGAACAGCAGGCGCGGTCGCGTTTTAGGGCTCGATGCGCGCGGGCATTTGCAAATTGTGTCAGCCGAGATTCCGCTTTCGGAACTTTTCGGCTATGAGACTGACATTCGTAGCCTTTCTCAGGGACGCGCCAGCAGTTCGATGCAGTTTTCACACTACGAGCCCCTCCCTAAAAATCTGCAAGACCGTATTCTGGGAGTGTAAAAAAAATATTCTAATGGGGTGGCCATTCGCAAAATGCGTGCTAAGCTCCGCACATCATTTCAAATTGAGTGCGGAGTTCAAATTGCGGCTTTTTGCCACACGGCCACGATTTTTGTGGAGCATACCTGTTTGTGCCGCATTAGTTGTGGCTTGCGTCACTCGTGAATTCAGCGATTCGCCAGTGCTATCCGCAATTGACCCGTCAGAAGTGCACGGCCTCGATGTAAACGATGTTTCTATTTTATTTCCAATGCCACTTTCAGAAAAGCAAAGCGCCGGATTATTAAAATTTTCTGACTCTAATAATTCTCGTAAAAAAATATTAGAACCACAGATTTTTGAGCAAATTATTGCCTCTAGCCGCTCTCGTTTTTCTATGATTCCGGGAGCCGACGTTTATGACAACTGGAAAATTGTTGGAATGCGTTGGAACCCTTGCGCTGAAAGCACAAATTTAAATAATTTCAATTTTATAAGCGATTTTAAAAACTGCAAATTCGAAATCCGCCTCATTGCTCAGCCACTTTTGAAAAATTTAACGTATGCCAATTACGCAATTCAGTTAAATTTTGATTTGCCAAATATAAATCAAGAATTGACTCTAAAAAACTTGGTAACTGACCTATTTAAATTAAAATTAAATTCGCCAGAGGATACAAACCATAGGCCATTAGGAATACACCCAGGACTGCAAAAATCGCAATTAAATAGCATATATTCAGCAAATTTTAAAGAAATGATTCTCAAGTACGTTTCGCAATCTACTTTAAACACTGTTGCTTTTATGGGTTCGGAAAAAAATTCCTTTCCAGTTTCTTTTTTAAAATTTAATATTTCTTCAGAAAAAGCTGAATTTATAAATATTTCAGACCTCGAAACAAAAAACTTATCAATTCATACTAAGAAAAAAGAACCAAATAGTAATTTGATATTACAAGCGGCTGACCCACGCAGACAATCACAACACAATACAAATTGCGAAACTTGTCACACGAGCACTTTGAGTCAAAATCAATGGTTAGACTATTCAAAAAGGCCCGATTTTTTTGTGCCAGACACAGGCATTTCGGGCCATGCCACTGCAGGTTCCATTCCAAAAACTGCCGAATCATCGTTTCGTTCTTTTGGGTTTGAAGGCAACGAAGCCATTGTTTCGTTAAGAACAATCAACGAGAGTTCTGTATTGGCGGCGGCAGTAAACAGAGTGATTTTACAAAAATTAAATCCGTCTCCCCAGGCACCAGTGAATTTGAGATCGAATAATAATCTTGAATTTAAGGTCGATTTTTCGGCATTTGTATCTGGAAAAGATTCACAAAATCACAAAAAAATTCAGGCCAAATTTGAAAAACTCCGACTTCGAGAAGGTGAAACCGTTACCATTGCTTCTGGAACCATGCCGTTTCCTTCTCGCGACAATTGGAATGCGCAACTGCACGTTCATTCAGCCAATCAGAACACTGCTCGTGTGCAACTTTATTTGGTAAAAACAAACGCTACCCATGAAACATTTTTAACTTTGCCAGTAATGGCCGCTCCCATTGGAACGCAAAGTATATTTGCCAATAATAACACCGACCAAATTGCCGAAATTAAAAACTTGCGACTTGCCCTCATTCCAAGCTGGACAGTTCACCCCAAAATTGACTAAGAAACCTCGGTGATTCTTGCATTGAAAAACGCATTGGAAAAACCAACGTTGCGCAATGTCGGATATAAGACTTTATTGAGAGGTTATTTATGAGTTCTGGTACGCCTATTTTTGTTATTTCGAGTCTACTTAATTCAGAAAAGAAAACGTTTCTAGACCTCATTAAAAAAGAAATGCCTAAAATTGAATCGTCTGAAGCCACACTGAACGACGAATTTGTATCGTTTTTAAACAAACAAAAAAACGCTCCAAAGCACAAAAAATCGGATATTATTTGGGCACTGCTACCCGAAGGTGCAGACGGACAAGATGCACTTGACCCATTCCAACATTGGGCAGATGAACTTGAAAATTGGGATAAATTAGCCGACACAAAAGGCGTTATAAATGTAGTTGATGCATCTAAATTTTGGGAAAACTGGGATTCTGAGGACGATTTAGCAGAACTTATTTGCTCTCAAGCAGAATATGCAAGCCATATTTTATTCATCAATACGAAAACAACAGCGGCAGATGATTTGTTAAAAATGAAAGGTCTGTGCCGCAAACTCAATTCGGCAGCACCCCTTTTAGATTCAGGCACAGCGGCGTGGAGCAAAGGTTTATTAGAAACAGAATCGGTTGATTTAGAAGACCTTGCCATGAATCCCGGCTGGATTGCCGAAATGAATGAAGACACAATCGAACAAATTGGCGAAGTCAATAGCTTCGTATATAGAGTTCACAAACCTTTTCACCCACAACGTTTCTGGGATTATATTCAAGAACAGGGCGCAAATATTTTGCGCACCCGTGGTTTTGCCTGGTTTGCAACGCGGCCCGATTTTGTGACCAATTGGTCGCAAGCTGGCGAATCTTGCGAATGCACCCCCGACGGTTTGTGGTGGGCTGATACTCCAAAGGCGGAATGGCCTGAAGACCCGGAAGAAGTGGCTGATATTCAGTCTGATTGGCATGAAATTGTTGGCGATCGCAAACAACAATTGGTATTTGTTGGTCAAAATTTAGATGTGCAAAAACTCCAAACCGGCCTAAATTTGTGCCTACTCACAGACCAAGAATTTGCGCAAAAAGAAGCTCATTGGGCCACTTTTGAAGACCCTTTTCCCAGCTGGGACACTCCAGAAGTTGATCACCATGAGCATGTTCATGGCCCAGACTGCGAACACGATCACCACGGGCACGATCACCACGCGCCTGCTGCACATGTTCATGGCCCCGATTGTGGACACGAACATCACGGGCACGATCACCATGCCCCCGCTGCACATGTTCACGGACCCGATTGTGGTCACGTTCATCATGAGCATTCCCACCAAGTTTCTTTGCTCTCAGCTCCAGAATTGAAATCAATTAGCAAAAATGAACTCGAAACTTACATTGAAAAAATACTGGAAATTGAAGACTACGATGCGGCAATGCCAGCGCAAATTGAATTAGTTCAACGATTAAGCATTGAAAACGACCCTGCTCCACTCACAATGGCGCAATACCGATTGGCATTGATTTTTGATGACCTAAAGCTCTCGCATCGTGCATTACCCTTGTGGCGAGCGGTGTTAAAAGATCTCGAAACTCGCAACGAACCTTGGCTGAATTGCGAAATGCATTTTCACTATGGTAATTCTCTCATTGAAGTGGGTGCTCGTGGAAAATCGGCAGAAATTATGAGCCAAGGCCTTCAATATGCAGAAAAAAACCAGCTCAACACTTGGATTGGCGGGTTTCATCACGAACTTGGTATTTTAATGGAGCAAACAGCTCCCGAAAAAGCTGATATTCATTTTTTAGAAGCATTAAATTTGCGCGAAAAACTGGGCGAAAAAGCCACACTTGGAATCACATGTTCCGAATGGGCTCAAGCCATTTACAGCAGATATCAAAGCAACCCTATTTCTGAAAAATCAAGCGAAACTCTAGTAAAAAGTCGCGATTTATTTGAACGTGCTGTTATTTCTTTAGACCATGCCGAAGGCCTCGAAGAAGAACTCAACAATGCAAAAGAATTATTGGCCGAAACGCGCGCATTAATTTTAAAAGAGAAGTTAAAATCGCTCTAAAAAACTAGGGTTTTCCGCTCTTGACTGGCACATGCGCCGGCACTACAGGAGCTGGCGGTTTTTCTTTATTGGGTGCTTTGCCCTTATTTGCAGGGGCACTGGAACTTTTTTTATCGGACTCAATACGTTTCGATCCTGACGGATTCATGAAATAATAACGTACCGAAGCCAATAAACTCCACCCTTTAAACTTTATGCCTTCATCTTTAAATGGGTCTAACTTGACACCATTTGCGGTTATTGATTTGTATTGAACGGTGCCAGAACCAGTGTACCATTCACCAATTCCCCCCACATCAAACTTACCGCCCATCAACGAAAGCCAAGAAGAACCTTGCAATCTGATACGTGAAAGATTCTTAAATCCTAATTCAACTGCAAGTGTTGCGTCGCTTACCCCTGGCGTTGAAAAAGCTGCATTCACATTTAATGCCGACTTAATATTCATGTCGTAAAAACATCTGAAGCCTAATTTTGCGATGCGGCCGGGCATTATGTCAGCCCCTAAACCCGCCCCAATAAAATTGGATGTGAAATTTAATTTGTAATTAGTGCCTTCTTGTACTTTTTGACCGTTTGTACTGAGGCCTACAAATGCTGGTTCAAATACAAAATCCGCAATTGAAACCGTTGCCAACGAAACAGGTATTCCCAAACTGTAGACCAAACCACCTAGCTGCAAACTGCTACCGGCCATTGAAAACGGTGCGTCGGGATCGACTTTACCCGTGCCCTCTGCTGTGATATCGCTGTAACCTACTGAAACATGTACACCTAAATTGAACGCAAAGGCCGGCGCAAAACTCAAAGTCATGGCACTAGCAGCCAAAACTCCATACAACGGACTTGCTTTCACGGCATTCTCCTTCACACTAGATCTTATTCGGTTTCGGCTTGATTAAAAAATTCTTGAGCGCCGGCGTGATTTGCTCAAAATTGCTGGCAATGTTTCAACATCAAAAATTTTGCTCAAATTTTGCGTCAAAAAAATTTCATTTTTAATTCTAATTTTGGCGCAAATCTGGCCGAAAGCTCTGCAGTTGAAGAATCAAGAAGACGAGGAGTGAAAAAATGGTTCAATGTCGGGTCTCATTTCTAAATAGGGCCAGTATTAGTTTGGCATGTTTATTTGCAATTGGCTGCACCAAACCCACCAATCCCGGTGATTCGGCTGTGGCTACCAATGCAGCGGCAGTGGCAGCCCGAGGCGCAGAAAAAAAGAAAATTAAGCCAGAAGATAACTTTATTGCCGTGCTTGGCGATAAAATAACTGAAAAAACTTGGCTCAAAGATTTTGATGCCAAAATTGAAAAAATTCCTCCGTCGAGTACCTATCTTTCTCCCGATGGAAAAATTCGAAATAGCGCCGACGCCTCTAAATTTTGTCCATTATTTAAAGGTGACAAACTTTATTTAACAGATGAACGGCCTAGTAACTACAAAGACAATCATATCTATTTAAAAATTGACCACATTGAACGTGGTGCCAAGGGAATAAAATATCTTGAAGAAGTGCGAACATCCGCAGCAGATTTAAAACCTGCGTCCGATACCGCTACAACTATACAAAATACTGCACCAAAATCTGCTGATCCTGCGCAAGTACAAGAAAATCAACCTGTTACCTCGATGGAAGCTGCGGGCACTGAAGCTGCAAAAGAATCGGAAAAAGCTTCTATTCCAGCAGCAAACACAGAACTTATCAGTTTTGAATGCAAAAATAAATCGGGCTGGCTGTACGTACCGCATTTGCAAGAATCAGATATTAGCAAATTAAGCGAAGGCGAATGCTGCACATTCCCGCTTAAATTAGTACCTTCTGAATTTTGCGAAGGCGACCCGGTCAAAGGATTTGGTGCCGGCCGCACGAGTAGCGATGGCAGTTTTAGACAACATGCCGCATGCGACTTGTATGGCGATGTTGGCGCCGGGATTTATGCTGTTGATGACGGAAAAGTATTGGATTTTTACGACTTTTATTTAGGCACCTATGCACTGGTTGTTCAACATCCTGGATTTTTGATTCGATATGGAGAAGTGTCAGGTGTTGTGGGCGGTATTGGTGCCGGTTCTATTGTCAAAAAGGGGCAAAAAATAGCGCTTATTGGGCGCCTTGAAGGCCTAAGCTACTCAATGCTACACTTTGAAATGTACTCAGGAAATGCTAGCGGGGAGCTTTCGAATGATCAGCTTCCGTTTAAGCGCCGCTCAGACTTGGTCAATCCCATTCCACAAATAAAAAAGTGGCTAAAGAACTTACCAAACTAAATTAAAGGAACAGAAAATGAATATTTCGAATGGAAAAAAGATTTCTTTAGGTTTCTTGGGTGCCCTAAGTGCCCTCGGTATGGCTTGGTCATTTTACGCAAAACGGGACCAAGAACCTGTTAAAAATTCTGTACAGGAAGAAAAACAAACAAGTTCAAATCCAATTGTTCAAAACGAAGTTGGAATGCCTCCAAATAATAAATATCAAACCATCGAACAAAATTTAGCTGCAAAAAGCAATGTCGACGTTCAATTTCAAAACAACGTTTGGAAAAACTTTTTTGAAATTGATGCAGAACACATTACGTTTGATGAACTCAGCCAAAGACTCACGGCTGCAGGAATATCTTCAGATAAAAAGACAGAAGGAAACCCGTCTTCAGGCACAAGAACCAAATTAATTGTGGGGCGCGACAGTCGTGGACTCGAAGGCATGACTCTGACATTTTCTGATGTTGAAAATCAGCAACCCCGATTTGTACGTTCCAATGCAACATTTCAAAAATCGAGCCAAACACCTCTGGCTGAGCTCGACATTGTGAAACAAAAACTAAACCAAGGCTGGACTAGAGTAGACACCAACAATAGTGGCTCAGTTGTATTGCAAAGCAAAGAAGGTTGGACTTTTTGGCTGAAAGAAAACCCTGAAAATAACACTTTTACAACGACATTAGAGCCTTCGCTCGACTGACAATGTGTTTGTTACTTTCTTTTTTTCTCAGCAGAAGCTTTTTGATCTTTTTCAGGCTTTTTAGTTTTAGTGTCTTTTTTGCCGCGACTTTCTTTTTCTTTTCCGCCCTTTTGCATTTTTTTATGGGGCGTTTTCTTTTTCACTGCATCTGCGAACTCAATGCGAGCAGGCCCTTGAGGCACTTCTGGTGGAAGTTTTCCAGCAAGGCGTGCTGCTTCGAGAGCGGCAGCAGTTGTTGCAGCAGAGGGCCCGCGATTGTTCGCCCGGTGAGCTGTTGGTCGGTCGGGACGCGAAGCCATGTGGCGCGGATTTTGTTTTCCACGACCACTGCGAATTTCACCATCATCAAAATCAACAAACGATGAATCGTCGTGTTTTGCTGCGATTACAGTCGATTTAGCAGGGGAAATGGAGATATTTGATTTCTTATTAAACCGGCCTTCGGGAGCACTTTTGGCTTCAGACTGAGCAACAACAATGTTCGATTTTTTGCGCGATTCTGGCCTCGATTCAGGCCTCGATTCAGCCCGCGACTGATTTAATGAATCATCATTTTTTAATCGTGAATGAGTCGGTTTAGCGACTTCGCGATCTTCCGACGTGTTCATCCGAATGCCTTGATTATCGTCTGACTTATCTTTCCAAACGCGCCTTTGGTCGGGCATTTGAATGGATTTTCTGCCTTGGCGCATTGAGTCCGCTTTAGCACTGCGGCGTAAAACTTCGTCGGCATAATCGTTATTATTGAGCGACATTTTGCGATTCAAACGCCTGCGACGCATGTCGTCTTCGGTCAAATGTGAAGGTTTGGCCTCTTTACCTTTCACCACTTCGTCGGTCATGTCTTTTTTAATTTTCATTAAATACTTAAGTTCTGCTGGGCGTGCCGCAACAATATGACCCGGAGTTAATTTATCAGGCAAGCGTAAATCGCCCACAGCAATGCGCACCAAACGCAACACTTTGAGTCCTAAAGCTTCCATCATACGTCGAATTAGTCTGTTTCGGCCTTCTGTAACGACAATTTCGAGCCACTGACCACGCGATTTACCAAGCATTTCTTTCGAACCTAAGCGCACACTGAGTGCTTGCGCCATGCCGTCTTCGAGCTTAATGCCCTTGCGCAATTTTTCAATATCTTCTGGAGAAATCAAATCTGCCAATAACACAGCGTAAGTTTTTTCGACTGAATAACGGGGATGTGTGAGTGCATAGGCAAGGTCGCCATCGTTGGTGAGAATGAGCAACCCTTCACTGCGGTAGTCGAGCCGACCGACAGCCTGAACATTGCGAGGCAAACCGCGCAATGCTGGTAACTGAAAAATGGTTTGGCGTTGGTCTTCTTCGGCGCGAGTTGTGAGGGTTTCATCGGGCTTATTGAATAAATAAATCACCTTTGGAACTTCGTGATTTAACAACACACCGTCTACTGCCACTTTTGCGTCAGCAGCAACACGCAAACCTAAAGTGCGCACCACGAGGTTGTCTAATTTTACACGCCCAGCTTGAATGAGTTCGTCGGCTTTACGCCGCGAGGCCACGCCGTGCTCTTGCAAAAAAACATTGAGCCTCACTCCT
>JAYTOT010000261.1:0-2579 GCA_043747645.1 Pseudomonadota bacterium
CAGCCTCGAATTTGGCGATACTCATTTGAATCCTCATGTCTCATCTTCTCCTTGTGCACGTAGCACAGATTTGAGTGAGACACGGAATTTTTTACACTACCGCAAACCAATGCAATTCCGCCCATTTTAAAACTTTCGGCTGTGCAAGGTAAAACCTTCGAGTTTATTGGCGACAACAAAGACGAAAAAGAATCGCCAAAACTCACCAATGAATCGTTGGTCATTGGTGACGGAAATTCATTGCCAACACGTTGGCACCACAAGCAATATTCTGGTGCAATAGTTTCGCTCTTTGAATCAAATTTAGGAACTGATTTTGGCCTAGACATTATGAATATTGTGGGAGCCAAAACTCAAAATTCAGATGCAAACACATCGCGCAGTATGGCCCCATTGTTTCGCGACAGCCCTGACCAAGACGATTTTTCGGTAAAATCGCACATCGAAGACCCTAAAAACAAACACCGAGAGGGCGATTCCGAAGGTCTTTGTGAGCATCCTTTTTTGCTTGGTCATAAATTCAACGCAGATGCTATTAAAATTGAATTTAACATCACATCGCTACCGCTTTTTGAAACAGTCGGAAGCAGCTCTGAATTGCATTTTTTTGAAACGCTGCGTGCAGTGCTTGTGAAAGCCATTAGGCGAGAACTTTTTTTAGGTTCTCGTTCGCACCAGCTGAGTTCGTTTGTGTTTAAAAAAGTTGTGGGCATAAGTTCGGAGCGCCGCACTGTGGCAAGTGCACTCTATTTGTACGATTCCATTCCCGGTGGCAGCGGCATATTGCCACTCATTCGCAGTTACTGGCCGCGCATTTTAAAGCGCGGAAATAGCATTGTGCTTGGCCTCGAAAAGCCTTTTGATTGTTGCCAAAAGGCCTGCAAACGATGTATTTCGAGCTACGAAAATCAATCGGTAGACACATTTTTAAACAAGCAAATATTGCGATTGAATTTAGGTGCAAATCATTCTGCGACTGTGTTTGATACCTTGCAAGGAATTCTGGAGCACTCTGCCGCCAGCGATCACTGGGAATTCGAAAAAGCGCGGCTTACCGTAACAGACCCCGACGAACCAGATTTTGCAATTGCCGAAACAACTTTTCGGAAATTTCTCTCAGAGAAATTTCCATCGCTGGAATACATTGAACAAGTTTCGCTGCAAAATGACCTCAATCACGAAGTCACCAGGCCCGATTTTATGCTCAAAAATGCCGACAATATTTTTCATGTGTTTGTTGATGGCTACAAATACCATGGCAAAGCTTCGCATTTTTATGGCGATCTGCGCAAACGAAACTTTATCGAACTCAATTTTTTAGGCACCGCAGTCACGGTGCCGGCGAGTAGGGTCATTGGCAAAGACGCAAATTTCGCCGATTTGAGTGCGACAATTGCATCTGTAATTGGCGCAAAACTAAAGGCTCCCGAAATCAACTTCGAAAAAAGAATGCGATTTATGCCTGAGAATACTGAGTATGATATGCCACAATACGATGAGTACAATGTTTTTTACCAAAAATCGTGGCTCAAGCCCAATTCAAACGGACCCCTGTCGCATTTTAAAACTTTTTCAGTTGAAGGCGTTTTAGAATCCACATGCCAAGCAGTGTGTGTGCTCGATGCACCGGTGCTCGAGAACGGATACGTTGAAAAAATATGGTGGCATATGTTCTGGAAAGAGGCTTTAGAGTTCCAAAATTTGGGTTTAAGGCCTGTGTTTATTTTAACAAAAATTGCGAAACTGAAGGCGGGCTAGGGGCATAATGAGTGGTTTTTGTTGGGGTTGAAGTGCATCTGGAATTGAGATTAGACTGTTGGGTTGAGTGACAGATCGAATACAATATTTCTAGACTTTACTTGAGACTCGAGCAGGCTGGCAATGTATTCGCCAATTGAAGTGACTTCTGAGAATGGAATTAAGTGAGTCAGTCTTGATGCAGAATTTTTTGCTGAATCCGCAGTTTGATAAGAAGTCGTAAAATGGAGTTTTTGGTCAGAAATACTTCTTCTGCCTGTCATTATTGGTGCAATTTGTATCATTTTCAATGGCTCGTTCGGGTCTGAAGTAAAAGCAAGCACCGCGGCAATGTAAAATCTACCGGATTTAGTTTCAATAAAGGCAAGTTTTCGATCATTTGCCAAATATTGGATAGTTGATAAATAGGGATCAGAGGCCTCCTTTTTGAATTTGCAAATTGTTTTAATCCAACTCCATAGCCCGTAACCAAAGCGACCAATTGTACATGCAATTAAAAAAGATAAAATAAGATGCCCGGCGAAATCAATGTTAATGACTTGATGAATCAGTTTGGAAAAAAAATAAATTCTGTTCGGGAAAATACAAGAAATAATTAAAATCAAAAAGTGGGAAATTGAGCAGCACAATCGTGCGAGTGTCGCGACAGGAAAAATGAAGTCCCAGTTTGTCTTAGTTTTATTTGAATAAACTGGCTGAAAATCCAAAAGCAAAGATACCCGGGGAGCAACCAAATAACATCCAGCAATTTCACTTGCTTTTACCTTCACCCGACTGTTTTTGTGCTTCCAAAGTTTGTTTTACAAAATTCATCAATTTGT
>JAYTOT010000262.1:0-51819 GCA_043747645.1 Pseudomonadota bacterium
TTTACTTCAGAACTTCCTCGTGTTTTTCCTCAAGACCCGGGCAATTTAAGAACCACACCGGGATGCTCTGGTTGTCATGCTACACTTGACCCTTTAGCCGATTTTTTTACAGTCTGGGGCGAAGGCGCTGCCGTGTACCGCCCAGCAGGGCAAGCTCAAACAGGATCATTTATAGGGCAAACAGGCACTGGTTTAGCTGACTTATCAAAAATAATAACTCAAGATGAAGCGTTTGCAACTTGCACTGTACAGCACGCTTGGGAATGGCTTGTGGGAAGAGGCTTTTTCAAAAGTGAAGAACAAATTCGTTCCGACTTTACGCAATATTTTATTAAATCTAATTATAGCTTTAAAGAACTCGTCTACGCCCTTGCAACTCACCCCACATTTACCTCAGCGAGTAGGGGCGATGCCACAGTTACTGATCCGCTAGAAGGCCCGCCTCTCGGAAAAGTGCCAGATATTGGCAAAAAAGAATGCAAACCTAAAGTAAGTTATGCTGCCGATATTGCGCCGTACATTAGCAACTGTACCATTTGTCACAAAGCAAATACCAACAGACAAAGCCTTGAAACAGAAGCAGACTGGAAGCGTATTGGAAAAACCGCTGTAGGGCTACTGGCCTCTGGCAATATGCCACCAGGGCAATCGGGCCCACCGGCATCGGGACTTATTTTTAACCTCAAAGAATCGGTCCGGTGCTGGTTGGAGCAAAATCCATGAGCGATAAAAACAATAAAGAAACAGATCAAGATTTTGTAAATCCGCAAAATTCATTTACAAACATTTGTCTGCCCGAGGAACTTCCGATTCTTTCGCGCCGGCAATTGCTAGGAACAGGCGTTGCAATTGCAGCTCATGTTAGCGTAAATAAACTTTTATTAAATTCCGTTGCACATGCTCAAACAGTACCACAATACCCACCTCAACGAAAACTTGTTTGGATATACATGCGCGGCGGGTGGGATATTCTTGAGTCTATCGACCCTAAACCATCGTCTACGGGCCGCATCGACATGGCCTACAATTGGGGCGAAGCACATGCGCTAGCGGGTTCAGACGGAAGCATTCGCACAGGACGTTGGATGCCAGGATTGGCACAAATTGGTCAAGATGTTGTTTTATTGCGTGGACTCGCCATGGGCACGACATCGCATGATGCTGGCACAATTTATATGGACACAGGAATATTAAGCAACAATGGTCGTGTAAATGCAGCCTCAATTCCTTCCATAATTGCATCTGAAAGCTCAGCAACAATTCCTGTCATTCAATTGAGTGGTGGGCTGGAACCTAAAACTGACCGCGGTTTACTGCGAAATGTTTCTGTTGTAAGAGCGGAAAATTTGGACCTTTATCGCACCATGTATCCGACAAATCAAGATATGGTGCAGCGTCGTTTGCGTATTCTCGACTATGTGCGCGACAGCGTAACTCGCACTCAAGCGACATTGGGTCAGAACGACAGGCTCAGCTCCATCGAAACAGCTGAAAGTAAAATTCGTGGGCAGATAGTAAATGGATTAGGCGATAAGTTGCAATTATCTGCTGCAGACAAAGCACCATTTACAGCCGCTACGGTCGCCCTAGGCCAGGCAAATAGAATGGGAAATGGCCTTACAGATTCTTTTGCATTAGCACTTAAATTGATTAAAAATGACTTAGTGACATCAATCAACATGGGCATTGGCGGATTTGACACTCATTCAGCTCAAGACCGCAGTTTACAACCTTTATTAACGGGCTTTGACTCCACATTAAAAACTTTTGTAGAAGAATTAAAACTGGCAAATAAACTCAATGACACACTTATTGTTCTGGTTTCGGATTTTGGTCGCACTCCAAAAATAAATGGGAGCAATGGGCGAGACCATTGGCCCGTTGGAGGCGCCGCACTCATTGGAGGCCGCCTCGATGGCGGGCGGGCCGTAGGAGCAACAGACGACAGCCTTTTAGCAGTGGGAATAAACCCAGATTCAGGCTTGCCAATGAGCAACGGGGTGCAACTTAATGCAACGCATTTGGGCGGTGCCGTATTGGAGCTGACCTTAGGAACTTCTTATTTATCGCGCAGGCCTTATTTAACAAGCTTGCCATCTTTAACAAGATTAAAATCGTAATTACCAACAAATGAGGATTGCAATAAAATGCTTTGGGAACTCCTTTTTGCAACAGACTCGGCCTCAAATCAACCTTTTTTATTAAATCCAGCTTTGGTTCAAAGCAAAAATTTGTCGTTGGGTTTGGCACAACTCAATAGTTCCTCCAATTATAAAGTAACAGCAAGCAATTCTGAATCTGTTCAAAAAACAAATATTTCAAATTCTAAACAGGGTTTGAGCATCAATAGCCCGCTAGGACCCGGATTTTCTGCTGGTGTGTATGGCCTTTTTTCTAGCAAAGAATACCGGAGCACAGTTTCGGACAACAACCGCTACCAAACTTTAACGCTCGACGAACACCGCACTCAACGGGAAGCCGGTTTACGCATGAGCATTCAGATCACTCCGGCATTTAATGTTGGAGCTCAACTCCGTTATTCGAGCTTTAATACGGATGTAATTGGAACTTTTAATGTTGCTCCCACAGACCGGACTTCGTATAAATCATCTATTTACGGTGGAGGAATCGGCGGAGCATTTGTCAACAAAGAATGGACTGTATCTGGCTGTTACTTTAGTCCGCTCCGGGGAAAATCTGAAATTGGCCCTGAAAGCAAGGTAACAAACGAGCCAGGATTCACTTTATTGCAAGGGCACTATGAATTCGCCAAAGAAATGCATATTGGACTCAGTTATATGCTTTGGAATCACGACAAAGACGAACTAGAAGTCACTAGCACCACTCCGCAATCGAATGGCCGCACGCAAATGTTTTTAAAAGGTGTGAGCCCTGATGCAAACTATCATCACAATTCAATGCTCGCGATTGGTGGCGATTTTCCCATACTCAGTTCTACATTAATTCGAGTCAGTGCCATTCAGGAAAAAGGATTTTTTCTGCCTATGTCTGACACCGCCGAAACTCCTACTGCTCCCGAAAACAAAACGCTTGACGCCTATACTTATTCTGGCCGCACGGCTTTAGTAATGAGTCAAAGCACATTTGAAGCGCAAATTGGCGCGAATTATGGAAAGCGCAAGTTTTCTAGAACCCTGTCTGATGGAAATGGCGCTTTTACAATGTCACAAGGTTTAGATGTTCTGAATACTTTTATTGCTATCAAACTCAATTTCTGAGACTCAAAATTTTCAGTAAACTTAAAAACTAAATTATTTCAATAACGGATAGATTGAAAATTACAAACGGAACCTTTTTTGCTATTTAATTGCAAAGAAATTTTTCACCTTTCGTGAGGCTCGCATGAAATTCATCGAATTCAACATCGATGGCTCAATTCACAGACCCGTAGACGAGGTCAGAAGCCAATTTTTCGATGTTGAATACCACGCACGAAAAGGCATCCACTCCGGAATATTGTACGAAATTTCGGAGCTCGATGATAGTAACATTGTGTTCACTCAAGAATTTATACATATGGGATTGCGGCAAATTGAAGTGACAAATCATAAAATATTAGTGAATGGAGATTTAGTTACAAGTGTGATATCTGGCAAAAAAGAAGGTTTTAAATTACATTTTACTTTTAAAGCTCTCAACAACAATGCCACCTATATCAGTGCCAAAATTTCTTACCCTATTAGGGGATTTAAAAAGTTTTTTGCCCCATTTTATAAAATCGCACTCAAACGCACCGCTCTCAAAGAACTCTCCGAAGACAAGCTAGACCTCGAAAGCGGGTCATTTTTAAATTACCGCACTTTACGAGGCATTCAATTAGATTTTTGATGTGCTTGCAGCTTCAACGCGCGATTTTAGAAGTTCTAATTCTTTTTCCATTTTTGAAAAATTCTTTTTTAATTCAGCAATTTCAGCAATTTTTTCGGCACCAAAAACAGTTGGAGCTTGCCGCAAAAAACCAGATTGGTTACGCCGCACTTTTGGCATGAGACTGGCAAAAACACCGTTGGTACTCCGCGCCAAAAACCGATCAAATGCACCTGCCAAAGCGGGATCTTGAGATTTTTTCCACAATGCAGAAAGAGCCGAAACCACGCGGAATGGAACAGTGCTATTTGCAAATGCCGTAAGATATGGGCGGGTTTCGCATCGGCGATGAGGATATTTTTCTGAAACCGTTGAAACATATTTGAGACGCGCCAAGCAGCCGCGCCAAGGCTGAATGGTATTTAATACGCCGTCAACTGCAAGTTCAAAATAAGAATCGCCCCCAAGCCCCCCTAACACTTCCCAAACGGCAGCGTGAAGAAGTGCGCCTTTACTTTCGACTGAAAGCAAATTTTCTGCTCGCTTTAAAATTGAATTTTTTAAACTCACTTGCCACAGCAGTGGTTCACGGGTAGCCAAAGAAGCAATTGAATTGAGGGCCTGAGACCTCGACTGCACCGAAACAGATGGGTCTTCTGCAACGGAAAACAACCGGTGAACAAGGGCCTCTGCATTTTCACGGTTGACGCAATCGGACCAAGCAGCAAGCAGCGCGGCATGAGCTTTAGGGTCTTGTTCCGTTAAATCAGCAAGAATATACCAAGATTTTAGACACGATGACGCCCCAATAAAACTGTATGCAGCAGAACGTGCACTCCAAAGAGGTTCAGCTCGCAACCACTTTTTTACTTTTTCCATATTTTCATCGGAAGCAAATTTATCGCAAATATTTTTCGCTGCTAAATATTTAAAATAAGAATTTTGACACTCTTTTTCCAAAATTTTGACGCAGAAATTTTCTGGCATATTTTGCTGAATTCGACCAACCAAAGAACAATCTGGGTCGAAAATGGCAAATTGAATTTCAGATTTAAGAGGCACGATCAGTTGTTCATTATCTAACTTTATTGGAACAGAAATACGTTCACTTGACCCATTTGCATATTGAACATGCACCAAAGCAACCATTCCAAACACAGGAAATTCTGCTGAAATATTTTGCTTTTGTGTGCAATTAATTTGCAATAAAGGAGTGCTTCCTGCCAAAATTTTAGACTCCACCTCGAGCTCTAAATGTCCCGCACGATAAACCCAAGTGTCAAAAAATGCACGAGGATTCCAGCCAGTAGCTTCTTCAATTGAGCGCATTAAATCGGCGGTATTTACGGGCTTATAGGCATGTTTTGTAAGATAATGATTTACCGCTCTACAGAATTCTGCTTCACCAAGAACTTCTCGCAAATAATTGAGAACCAAAGCGCCTTTTTCGTACAAGTGCCTGTCGAAAATTTCGGACACACATTCATAATAATTACTTACCAATGGCCTCATATAGCTTGCAGATTCACCTAAATAACTCTCTCTATAACTTGAAATATTATAAAAAATTCCGGCCGATTTGCCTTGTGTGTGTTCAATCCAGAGCTGCTCTGAATGTGTTGCAAATCCCTCATTTAACCAGCCTTCAGACCAAGATTCACAAGTGACTAAATCGCCAAACCACTGGTGCGCCATTTCGTGCATCACTAAAACTTCTGCAGTGCTCGAGGCACGCATAAATTCATCGGGCCCTAGCGCGTCGTCGGTATTAATTGTGATGGTCGTATTTTCCATGCCGCCGAAAATAAAATCGGCGACAAAAGCTTGGGCGTATTTTTCCCACGCAAATTCGAAATTCCAATAATTGGAATAAAAATCTAACATTTTTATTGTGTAGTCGAGTATTTTTTTTGCTAAATGCGTATATGCCAATGGCACTGCAACCGAAACATCGCGCCCACGCCATTTTACAGATATTTCTTCAAATTCACCTGCAACAAATGCTATCAAATAAGGAGAATGTGCATTATTAAGACGCCAACCTTGAGTCCGCTTAGCACCATTAACTTTATCTAAAACACAAACTCCGTTGCTTTGTGCTTTCCACTCTGCAGGAAAAGTCATGCAAATTGAGGAAGTTAATTTGAGTCGAGTGTCGTTTTGACATGGGAACCAAAAGGCACTGTCTGTGTCTTGGCCTTGGGTCCACACGCAATTGTATGCTGCGTCGGTAGTCCGTTTTGCGTGAACAAAATAGAGGCCAGCTTGAGGGCGATTGACAGAATATTCAATGCGCATAGCTAAAAATTCGTCTCTCAACAAAGGCAATTCAAGAGATATATCGAGAAAATTTCGAGATGAAATGTATTTAGTCTCAGAGTATTTTAACGACTCAAGCAATTGTTCATCGGCCGATTTTTCGAATTTCGAAAATTTTGCCACGGCAACATTTTTGATGCTTAACTCGCAAGCGTCTAATGTGAAACGGAGTGTCTCTGACCCTATCCCCTGAAATACAATCCAAGCGGTGGCGTGCATGGCATCTTGTTCAAAATCAATTTCGCCCACAAGCTTAATGTGTTTTTGTATTAAAGTGCGCGAAGGTTCGTAATTGCGAGTGGTATTTTTATTTGCGGGAAAAGAGACATATCCTGAAATCATTTCATCACGTTGGCTTCGATTTTCAGATTCGCCCCAACGGCAATTCAATAGTGAAGTTTCAAGATGTGAACCCAAAATCATGATTTCTCCCAATTTATAAAAATACCTTAAGGCCTGGTGGAAGAGACCATTAACACCTCTGAAGTCTTTCGTACACCCCATGGAAATGTCTTTTTAGAAAATATTCAATTGATTAAAATTTATTGTCCCTGCGCTGGGTTGCTTCTAACTTTAATGGCTATTATTTGCCGCCCTTATTGAGCCATTCAATCAAGATTTTTCCGTCTTCCGATTGTTTAAAGCTGGGTTCTTTTTGCGGCATAGATTGATTATTAATAACTTTTAAAATGGAAGCAGACTTTTTAAGGACAGCGTCGCGGCTTGAGAACGTATCATGACATCGACTGCAGTGATTGCCAAAAATAATAGAAATATTTTGAGGCTCAAAATGCTTTCCTCCGCTTGCATCAGCAATCATAGGATTTTTATTTTTTGGGTCGCCGCCATTGTTACCGGCAGTGTCCGATTCAGAATTAGGTGTCTTAACACGAGGCGCTTGCAGCTCATCGTTAGCGCAGCCAGCCGCCAAAAATACGCCATTAAACAATACCCAGCATGAGACAGAAAAACAAACACGCACTCCTGCCTCCCCATACAAAACGTAGTACAATGCATTTATCGGAATATTTTCGAAAAAAATAAATTTATTTGGCTAAAAAAGCATAACCACGGAGAATTAAAATGAAAAAAGTCGCACTCACAGCCACTGTTTTAGGCGCCTTTGGCCTACTTGCCGGGTGCAAAACACGAACCTTCAATAACACCGGCTCAAATGTTCGACAAAGTAACACGGCTGGTGGCTCCGCCCTAGATGTAAACGATGTTTCTTTTTTGTTTCCCTTGCCTAAAACCAGCGAAGAGATGGGTGGGCTTCTAAAAGTCTCTCAAGCTGGAGTCGACGGAAAATCACTCTTGCCCGAGGAAATATTCAATCAAGTCAAATCTAAATCGACAAAACTAGGGCTCAAATTCGACAGTTTTAGAACTCAAGGAGGGCAAATTCCCATTGTGGCCGCAGATTACAAGGCCTGGAGGGTGATTGGATTTCGTTTTGACCCTTGCGCCAACAGCACTAACCACGCAACAATGTCTAATTCCGCGGATTTAGCAAATTGCATTTTTGAAATGCGACTCATTGCTCAGCCTCTGCAGGCTGCGCCTTCTACCACATTTATTGAGCAAGAAGGCCGCAGAAGGCGTACACAAGGACCCGATACTTTTGCAACAGAAGATTTTTCGATGCACCTTATTTATGCTATTCCCAAAGATAAGCAAGGAGAAACTTTAGCAGCTCTTGCACAAGATTTACGGAATATAAAATCGACGGCTTCAGTTTCAACCAGTGGCCTACCTCTAGGAATTCATCCTGTAATGGCGCAAGAAGGCCTTGGTGCTTCGGGCATTTATGCAAAAAAAATTCGCATTATGATTTTAAAATATATGGGTGGCACAAAGCTGACTTCTGTGGCCGTGTCTGGCCTAAAAGGCGAAGACAAAAGCTGGGGATTTATGGCTTTTCCAGTAAATACAAACAATCAGGTCGTGAGTGAAGCAATAACAATTCCAGAAATTTTAGAATCTGCTACCTCTGGAAAACTTGTGACTTCTCTTAATGGATGCTGCACTTTGTCGCCTCATTTATCGTTACCAAAGCCTAGTATGGACGACTTTTTAATGTTATTTCGTTCAACATCAGATTTTATTAATCCAGATGAATTTGAAGGATTTGGAAAAGAAAACGAAACCGATTTGCGCACAGGTGTTACGTTAGCGTCGCAGCTCGAAAACCCTCAAGAGCGCAGCCAGTTTCAGAACAATTGCAATTCTTGCCATTTAGCAACTCCATTTAGAATTAAAACCGGCCTAGCATTGGCTACGGACGCAAGCACATTTAACCGTTTTAAAGCCCCCAAAGGGACAACTGCGAGTGTAGATGGCCAATCTGTAAATTCACACTTTTGGAACATTCGAAATTTTGGTTACAACAGCCACCAAGCAGGCGTAAGTCAACGGACAGCAAATGAAAGTGCCGCTGTAGCTGATTTAGTTTCGAGAATTACCCCGTAAAATAGCTCCCTGCTCCTCATAAAAAATCGTTGCATTGGTACTTGCGCAGTGATACGCCAGAAGTTCTTTCTGTCTGGCCAAACGACCAACAGAAATTGCTCGTAATTGCCTTGCACTGTTATTTTTCAAGGAGCTTTTTATGTCTATGGCTCGAATTTATAAGCCTATTGTTGGCGTTTTTGCTGTTGCAACACTTATTGCTGCATGCGGAAAAACAAAAGAAACCATTATTCGCGAGCAAGTAGCTGCGCCTCAGCCCCTTGCTGAAACCACTGGCCCCATTGGCCAGCAAACTCTTGATGCCACTCAAAAAACACCGCCCGAAGCCGTTCAAAAAACAACTTCCGACGCACCTCCGGCAAATATGACTTCCGCAGAAGTTAAAGTTGTAGGCGATATTTCGTTCACTCAAGATCAATTTAAAGCCCTAATGGCTGAACCATTACTTTATGGTTACGACCTCCAATACGCAGGAATGTCCGACGGTCAATTTGGATTCACATCCATGACTGCACTTGCTGGCGGTGCACACCGCATTGCGCATTTTCAAAGGGTTGGTTCAAAAGTTTTATTGACTGCAGACGACTCCATGTTTTTTGAATCCGATTTTAATTTGCAAGAAAACCTATTTGAGTTCGATGTTCTTTCAGAAACAGACACAACCATTAATTTGCGTGCAAGTTCTGTAGCTTTGGGCGCAGCTAAAGCGTTTCAAATCACTCCCGATGGAATTCGCACACCTTGGATTCGCAGCATTGAATTCGACGCAAATGGCCAATATTTATTGATAGAATCGTCGTTGCGCGACACTCAAGGTGGCGTTTACAACTTTTTAGAAACCGCGTTTCCTCGTAAAAACTTAGGCGATTCTTCGCGTGCACTCATGTTAAACGCAGATAAAGCTGCTGCTGAGCCAGAAGGCTACGGTAAACTGTTCCAAGCGGTTCAGCGCTTGGGAGTATTTACGAGTTCTACTTGGAGTTTTTTAACTGATGCGAAACTGCCTTGGGACGCAACAGTGACTAAAAAACAAAAAGATGCTGTGTTGCGTTACGATATTTCCGATAAAAAAACCATTGATTGGTGGGTAACAGATAATGTAACACCCGAACTCGAGAACGACATCCGTGCTGGCGTTGAAGGTTGGAATCGTTACTTTAAAGACTTCCGCACCGACTCTCCTGTACTCGTTTTTAAAGGCAAATTGCCTAAAACTGTTAAATTAGGCGACCCTCGTTATAACGTGGTATTGTTTGATAAAGTTCAAGATGCAGGCGCTGCCTACGAAAGTCAAGACTTCGACCCCGAAACAGGCTTGCAATCGCACAGTATGATTTACATGCCCTACGCTTGGTATAACTTTGGCAAAAGCATGTTTTTAGACGGCGTTGACAAAGCTAATGATTTGGAAGCGCAACAACTCCTCGATTCCGCTATGCGATACGTTAATAAAACAGGCGAAAAAGAAGAACTGAGCCTAGCCGAAAAAATGGGTAAATCTAAATTCTTCAAAAAAGACCGCGTGCATTGCTTGCGCGACGTGAATTTTAACGAAGGTATTAGCGCTATAGTATCTGAAACTGGCAAAACCGCCGAAGATGCAGGACGCGCACTACTCCGTTCTACTTTACTTCACGAAGTGGGACATGCCCTTGGTATGAAGCACAACTTTCGCGGCAGCATGTCTGGAAAAACTGAAAACAAAAAAACTGCAAGCTGGAAGTATTCTAGTTCTGTAATGGACTACAACGCTCCCCAACTTGAAGACGGCGAATTGTTCAAAAGCCTCAACAAAGATGGCTCTGCAAACGATGCATCTGTAGGTACAATTTTACCTTACGATCGCCAGTTCATCGATATTATTTATAACAATGCTCAACAAGTGCTTGCAGAACCAAAACAATTTCCTGTCACTCCCTACTGCTCCGACGAAGAAGCAGACGACAAAGTTTTGGGCGCCAACGCAAACTGCATTCGTTACGACTTTTTCTCAGACGCAATTTCGAGCATAAAATTAGTACGCGATCGTATTTTAGCTAGCACTTCAAATTTACCTCAATCGCAAGGTGGTTACTCTACTTTGCAAGGTATGCTTGATGCTCGTAAGCAAATAATTCTTGGTAAAATTGCAGCTGCAAAAAATGCTTCCGAACTTATTTCAAATGCAGCCCAACCAGGAATTATCGAAACGGCGTTGTTGAAAGAAATTCCTGAAGTTGTTGCATATTTTACTGGTGGAGCCGAAACCCGCTCGAAATCTTACATCGGATACCGCGCTCTAACGAGCCGTTACCTGGCGCTTTTAGGCGAATGGAAACCACTTCCTAATTTTGCACTAGAGCTCGAAACTACCGAAATGAAAGAGTCTGAGACCTTTACAGCCCTCAAAGAAGGCTGGACTGCAATGCCAATATTTGACGAAAAAGGCGTTGCTTCAAAAGCACTCTACGCTCAATATCAGGCAGACACTCGCGCACAAATTATGCGTTCTGCCATCGAATCTTTCGAAACCAGAACAGTAACTTTAGCCGATAAATCTAAAGCTTTGTGCCGCGTCTCGAAGAGTGTAACCGGAACCACTTCACAAATTTGCAGCACCGACGCTATTGCAGAAGCAGTTAAAGCCGATGCAGCACTAGTTACTGCAGCAGCCAGAGCTCGCACAACAATTGCAGAAATCGCAACTGCAGCAATTGCAAGCGGCTTGCTAGACGAAGCTACCAAAGAAACTCTCAGCAGTTTAATTTCAGATTCGCAAAAATTAATCGAAGCACAAGCTGGCGTTCCCGCAACAAAAGTAGCTACCTATTTGGCAGGAAATCTTCCTACTTCGGGTGTTTTGTTACCCGCTGGCGATTTATCGGTAGGTCGCGGAACTGTAAACACAAACATTGTAAAAGCCTTGTTTGATGCTGCACAAAACCTAGCTGCCGAATCTGACCCTGCAAATAAAGTTTCGAGCCGTGCTGCTGCAACAAGCCTCATGTCTAAAATATTGATGCGTGAAAAAGGCTGGGATTCACTTGGCGTACGAAGCATGTGGCAAAATGGCATGAGAACAACTGGATTTGCCGCAAGTCGCGACTTTAAAGTTTTAGATTTGCAACTCAAGAGCGCAAATTATTTGTCCGAAAAAGAACGCACAAATCATGAGCTCTTAGCACGCATGTCTAAACTTGCAGAAGAAACACTTAAACCTGCTAAATAAGTTGTGGCTAAAAAACATCCACTTTAAAACCTGAAAAAATTGCAGGGTTTAAAGTAACACTGCAAAAAAGTAAAATGCTTTACTTTGCAAACAAGGCAAATCAAACTTTAAACGGTTCGATTTGCCTTTTTGTTTGCAGCTTAAGTTTTGCGGGAGCTGAGGAGCTATGACGACTTTGAAAAGGCCCTGCCCACTTTGCCAGGCAACAACAAAGCCTTTTTCCGTTACTGCCACTTTAGTCATAGACACTTGCAATGAATGCGCTGCTTATTTATTCGACTCAGGAGAATTAGAAAAAGTTGTCAACGGAAAAAATTCCGACTTCTGCCCAGCCGAAAATTTACAGTCGCATCTGCACAAACCTTGTCGCAATTGCAAGTCAATTATGGCAGCCTATTTGCTCGATTCCAAGCCCGGAGAGCCCACGCCTCCGCAAATTCATTGGGTCTGCCCACAGTGTCATTCAGCAGCTTTAATGCCCCTCACTCTGCATACTTTTGCTATACGATTCAGGCAAAATCTTCAGCAAGCAGTGCCCACCCGAATTAAAGACCTCTTAAAAACGCCAAAAACAAAACAAAATGTGGCTGAAAAATCGGGCCATACTCTAAAAAATATGCCTCGTCTCGACGAAATTCAGCATTCTGCAATTGAAAATAACCACCAAAAAAGAAAGAATTCTGAACTGCGCATTGGTCAAGCGCTTTGGCAAACACCTTTTGTTGTATTTGTCGGATTATTGCTTTCTCAGATATCTTTTATCTCTTTTATTTCAAGTGTTATTTGTCACGAATTTGGTCATGCATTAACCTGGATACTAGGGGGAATTCCTTCCATCCCCTTGCCCATGTTTGCTTTTGCTTTTCATATGGGTGTGCGCTCGCAAGCCCTCATTTACGTGCAAATTTTCATTTACTCTGTTGGCTTTTTTTACAGCCTTTACAAAAATCATTATTTGCTTTCATTTTATTTCGCGCTTTTTGGCGCTGCTCTCTTTTTTCTCTCTCATGAGACTCTCGATTCTGCAATTTTATGGGGAACATTGGGCGGAGTTTTAGGAGAATTTTTTCTGGCAGCTTTGCTGGTGAGCTCCTTTGTTCTCACCCTTCCTCAATTTTTGCGGTGGGATTTTTTCAGATTTCCAGCTGCACTTTTAGGTTGGACAGCTTCTTTTACTGCGATTTTTCGCTGGACATCAATTGTAAAGGGCGGCGAGCCATTGCCCACGGGAAGTGCATTAGGAGGCGGCGATGCGGACGGCGATTTGGGAAAACTTATAAACGAAGGTGGAGCTTGGACTGAAATATTTCTCCGCCATACTTTTTCCCGCGCATTGGGAATTTTAGCTGCGGTTATGGTATTGAGCGCGCTCGCTGGATTGGTTGTTGGAGCACTCAAAAAAGATGAGGCCTAAAAAAAATGACTTCGCAAGTTCCTGAACTCACAGAAGTGCAGTAAAGCTGCTCCTTGCGGAGTAGCGTCTTTGGCAGGATTTGTTTAGTCTTAAAGGTCTCACACGACGCACACCAGCTTCCAAAGTTTTGGAACGCTGAAATTTATTAAAATGTTATTATGCAATCAGAGGTTTTTTGGAATGGGTGTCCTAGACTACGTACTGATAATTTCTTTAGGGTTACTGGCTGCAGCTTTGGCTTTTTTAATTGTTTATCTTTTAAATATGAAAGCTCAAACTCGCGAACTTGATTTAAAACGAGCCGACGCCGAAAAAAGACTCAGCGAAGCCCGCAAATCCGGCGACGATATGGTTAAAAATGCACTTCGCGAAGCAAAAGAACTCGCATTGCGTGAAGGCCGCGACCACGAGCGCATTCAAAAAGACAAAAATCAGGAGTTGCAAAAAGTAGAAAAACGCATTCAAAAACGCGAAGAAGCCATTGAGAAAAAAGGTCAAAACTTAGAGCAAAAAGAAAAAGATCTTCAAAAGCGCTCCGAATTCTTAGACCGCGAAGAAAAACACGCCAGCGAAGGCCTTCGCAATGCTGAAAAAATATTGCGGGAAAGCCAAGAACGCCTCGAAAACGTTGCACGCATGACCCTCGAAGAAGCACGCGAACAACTCAAACAAACTATTGAAGCAGAAGTGCGTAAAAGCGCTGCGGCCGAAGTACGCCACATTGAAGAAGAAGCTCGAAAAACCGCCGACGAACGGGCCCGCAGCATTATTGCAACATCGGTTCAGCGCCTTGCTAACGAATTTGTAACAGACGTTTGCGTTTCGGTTGTTTCATTACCTACGGACGACATGAAAGGCCGCATTATTGGCCGAGAAGGCCGCAATATTCGAGCCATTGAGCAAGCAACTGGTGTCGATTTAATCATCGACGATACCCCAGAAGCAGTAATTATTTCGTGTTTTAACCCCATCCGACGCGAAATTGCTAAAGTGGCCATAGAACGCTTGGTTGCAGACGGTCGCATTCACCCTGCGCGCATTGGCGAAATTGTTCAAAAAGTAACAGCAGAATTCGACACCATGATTCGCGAAGCGGGAGAACGCTCCAGCTTTGAATGTGGAATTCAAGGCCTGCACCCCGACCTCATTATCGCCCTGGGGCGCCTTAAATTCCGCACGACCGGCGGACAATCTGTATTGCAACACTCTATCGAAACCGCGCAAATTGCGGGAATATTGGCTTCTGAAATGGACCTCAACGTTCGCGTGGCAAAACGCGCTGGCCTATTGCATGACATTGGCAAGAGCCTTGATGAAGACAATGAAGGAAACCATGCGCAAGTTGGATTTATTTTAGCTCAAAAATGTGGTGAATCACCTGAAGTTCTTGAAGCAATTGCAAAGCATCACCTCGAACACGTTCAAGGTGTGAATCCTATTACTGTGATAGTTCAATCGGCAAATGCCTTGAGCTCGTACCGCCCCGGTGCGCGCAAAGAATTCTTAGAAAAAGCCATTGGCAGGCTCCGTGATATGGAAACAACTGTCACAGAATTCCCTGGTGTAGAGCAAGCTTTTGTAATTAAATCGGGACGCGAAGTGCGCGCACTTGTTGCGCCCACTGTGTTTGACGACGAAGCAGTGTCTGTATTGGCAAAATCTGTGGCTCGCAAAATCCGCAGCGACCTTAATTTCCCAGGGCAAGTGCGTGTTACTTTAGTACGCGAAACCCGCAACACAGCCCTAGCAAAGTAATAAAATGCACATGTTTTCTGCCTCCTCAGAACATTTTCCAGAACTTTTAAAAGCTCAGCTTTTGCCTCGCGAAAATTTCGTTCGTATTTTAATGGTTGGCGATGTGGTTGGAAAACCAGGACGACAAATTTTAAAACAAAGTTTGTCGTTACTGCGACCTTGCCTTGAACTCGATTTTGTCACCATAAATGGTGAAAATTTAGCCGGTGGATTTGGCATCACATCTAAAATTTTCGACGAACTTATGTCTGCCAATATAGACGCTGTGACCATGGGAAACCATTGGGCCGACAAGCCCGACGTGCATCAAATTCGCGCCGCACATAAAAATTTAGTGTTGCCTCAAAATTTACTAGACGTAACAGCTGTGAATCAAATTCCAGAATTTAATTTGCAACGCACAGGCCAAACCATTTCAATTTTGAATTTAATGGGCCAATTTGCCATGAAAGACAGTTACGCCGACCCTTTTGCATTTGTTGAAAAAAATATCGCGGTATTAAGATCAAAAAAACAAAGTGGCCAAAATATTCTCATTGCCGATGTGCACGCCGAAGCCAGTAGTGAAAAACAAGCCATAGCAAAATTTCTAGATGGAATATTAGCAGGCTTTATCGGCACTCACACACACACTCCCACCAGCGACGAACGCTTGAGTGCTGGAGGAACAGCTTTTATTACCGATGTTGGCATGACGGGCCCCTACAACTCTATAATTGGCATGGACACGGAAAAATCGCTGCGCCGTTACTTTGGGCGCAAAGAAAAAAAACCGCAAGAAGTCGCTGCGGGCCAGGAATGGTTTTGTGGTTTTTTACTAGAAGTAGGAATTAAAACAGGACTCACAGCTCAAGCACACCGCATTCAATACCGCTCAGAACACGGCACTTGGCTGTGTTCTACAGTCCAAAACTAGATTAGAATTGCTTTTAAAAAACTATTTTTAGACGGTATTTAGAATTCCACATGTCAGAATACTATCTGCAATTTTATCCTATGCAGAAACTCTTCGCTCATAATAGTATTAAATTTAAGATTTATTTTTTAACAGGACTTTCATGAGAATTAAAATACTCGCAATTATATTAGCTGCGTTTTTGCTAATCATATTAGCTTCAATTAAATACAATTTCGACCTAAAAAACCATAAAAATATTTATGTCTCAGAAAAACATGCAGAAACTCAAGAAATCGCAAAATCCATAGAAATACGATTTCGGTACTTTTATCAGGCATTACGCACGATGAGTTTGGTTCCTGGAGTGCGCAAAATCGACCGTTATGGCAAAGAGTTTTCGGAAGACGCTAAACAAACACTGCAGCAAATTTACAACAATGCATTCGAAAATGTAAAAATGTCAGAAATTTATATTCTACCCACTAAACTTGAACCCGATAAAATAGACCCTATTACCGGAAAACCAGACATCCCAATTTTGACTTACGACCAATTTATTGTCAGCGATGCTGCCCCTGCCAAAGAAGGTGAGGCACCAGAAACGGACAAATTAGAACAAGTTGAAATTGAAGAATATCGCTTAATGAAAACGCAGTTAAAATATTTCAATAAGCATTTTCGTCTTAAGAGTAAGATAAAAGATCTCAATATTCCTGCGATTTCGGGCAAAGATGTAATTACCTGCGACAATACAGAATTCAAAAAAGAAGACCTCAAATCGGGAAACGATTTTCCGCGCATGGGCATAGTCTATACCGTTCCTTTTTACAATATGGATGGGAAATTAGGTGGCGGAATTTCTGGTGTTCTGCGTACTAAATTACTCAAAGAAATGTTACCCAAGGGAAATTTTGCGTTGCACCACAGCGAGCACAATTTTAACGTTGAAAATGAACCTGGAGATTGGTTCAATCATTCAAAGAAATTTTTTATTTCTGACAAACCAAATCCCGGACTCATTGCAAGCTTTAATGAAACTTTAGACATTAGAGACACGGGACAATGGCGGCTTTGGGTAGCCTTTGATGATAATCTTTTTTATGCATCGCAAGGTGTAAAAAACTCGCGCACTATATACGCTTTTTCTGTAGCAATTATATTAGGATGCATGATTGGACTAATTTTATTTATTTTTAAGTCAGAGCACCACCTGCAAACGTTAGAATTAAAAGTAACAGAACGCACAAAATCATTGAATGCCCGCAACGACGATATGCGCCGCATTCTGGACAATACCGAACAAGGGTTTCTCACCTTGTTACCTTCTGGCACTTTTGGAGTAGAGCATTCAAAAGTCATTGAATTGTGGTTTGGAGTCTACACTTCTGGCACTAAAATGTGGGACTACTTTGGAGCAAAAGAAAAGAACCTACTCCATCATATGAAATACGCTTGGCAACAAGTTGTAAGTGAAATGCTCCCAATTGGACTAGCGCTGGAACAAATGCCTTCAAAATGCAAAATTGACGGAACCCAACTTAGTTTTAGATACAATCCAATTTTTAATTCCGAAGGAAAAATGACACAATGCCTTTTGGTCATCACCGATGAAACAAATGCCATGATTAAAGCGGCTACAGAGGCTTCAAATCGTGAAAAAATGTTTATTTTCGATTGCATTTTACGCGACCGGTCTGGCTTTTTAGAGTTCATTGCTGAAACTAAAAAATACGTCGATACTTTAGGTCTGTGCACAGATTCTGCGACAGCAAAACGAATGATTCACACCATAAAAGGAAATTGTTCTATTTATGGACTCAATACCATTTCAGAAATTTGTCACAATTGGGAAGCTGATATTTCTGAACTTGGCTACGCTCCAAATTCACCGCAATACGAAAATCTGGCCCGTACTTGGACGCTTAAAATGAACGATTTCAACAGTCTTTTAAAAGAAGAAACCAATAAATTTGTTGAAATAGAAGCAGACGAATTCAATCACATCAGAAAAATTGCCACCAAAACTCTTGCCAGTGCTGAATTGGTAAAACTCATGGACAGTTGGCAACATGAGCCTATGTCTGTGCGGTTGCGCCGCCTTTCCGACCAAGCCACGGCAATAGCACAACGGCTCGAAAAACAAGTCGCATTTGAAATCAATTCTGAATTTGTGCGCGTAGACACAAAACTCTATGCGGGCCTTTGGCCAAATTTGATTCACGTAGTACGCAATGCCGTTGACCACGGTATTGAATCCACGAGCGATAGATTAACCCTCGAAAAAACAGTTCCCGCACTTCTCACTTTAAGAACATCTACCGCTAAATTTCCGGGTTATTTTTGCCTCGAAATCGCAGACGACGGCCGTGGAATTGCTTGGGAAAAATTACGAGCCAAGGCCAAGGAAAAAGGATTGCCTTGTGAAACTCAAAAAGATTTAGAAGCCGCAATCTTTGCAGAAGATATTTCGACAAAAGAAATAGTCACCGAATATTCTGGCAGAGGCGTGGGTTTAGCAGCAATTAAATCAGAAGTAGACACACTCAACGGCAAAATCGAAATAGAAAGTGCCCCCAACGAAGGCACGCTTTTCAGATTTTTAATTCCTATTTAATATTTTTCAATTTCGACTTTTTAATGTTGACTTAATACTTGTAAATTCCCTGGCCCATTTTGCGTCCCAAGTGCCCAGCGTCAACGTATTTTTTAAGCAAAGGGCATGGCCGGTATTTGCTGTCGCCCAAGCCATCGTGCAGTACTTTCATTATGGCCCAGCACGTGTCGAGGCCAATAAAGTCGGCAAGAGCCAAGGGCCCCATGGGTTGGTTGGTTCCTAATTTCATTCCGTTATCAATATCTTCTGGCGAGGCGATGCCTTCCATGAGAGTGTAAAATGCCTCATTAATCATGGGCATTAAAATTCTGTTGACAATAAACCCGGGATAGTCTTGGGCACAAACAGTTGTTTTACCCATTTTCTCGGCTAAAGCGCGAGTCGTTTGATAGGTTTGCTCGCTAGTAGAATGGCCTTTGATAATTTCAACCAATGCCATTATGGGTACTGGATTCATAAAATGCATGCCAATAAAGCGGTCGGGGCGGGCAGTTGCAGAAGCCAAACGGGTGATTGGCAAGCTACTAGTATTAGATGCAATGAGTGCATGGGGAGCGAGTAATGAGTCTAATTCTTTAAAAATAGACTTTTTAAGTTCTTCGTTTTCAGATACCGCTTCGACTACTAAATCGCAATGCGCCATGTCTTTGATTTGCGTTGTCACTTTAATGCGAGCTAAAATAGATGGCGGATGCTCTTCTATTTTACCTTTTTCAAATAGCTTTGTTAAACTTTTTTCTATGCCACTCTTTGCTTTTTTAACTGCTTCTTCGCGAGAATCCGATAAAACAACGTTTATTCCGTTTTGTGCCATCACTTGCGCAATGCCCGCACCCATTTGCCCCGCACCCACAACTCCAACATTTTTAATAGACGCAGCACTGTTCATATCTTTGCTCACAAAAAATTCTCCTATCATTCTTTTTAGGGTCTCCGCGCAACCTACAAAGGGCGCATTTATGCAAAAGGCATAAAGCACCCCCACATTTCTTGCAAATGACCCACAGATTTAGATAGGCTCAGGGCACGTTCATTTGTTGAACCTAAAGGAACCCGCGCCATGATGTACCAGTCGCCTTTGCCAGCCCCGTATCCTAGCCTTCCGAACGAAGAACTCGTCTCGCGCATAGGCCAGGCCCGTCGCACTTTGGGCGACTCTACAGTTATTCTAACGCATCATTATCAACGCCCAGAAGTTGTAGCCCTAGGCGACATGCGCGGAGATTCGTTAAAACTTGCCCAATTTGCAGCGGCGCAAACAAAAGCTGAATACATTGTTTATTGCGGCGTGCATTTTATGGCCGAAAGCGCCGATATATTAAAGCAAGGGACCCAAAAAATAATACTGCCCGATATGGGTGCAGGCTGCGATATGGCCGACATGGCCGATGCCGAAGACGTGGCAATTGCATGGGACGAACTGGCACAAATGCTTGGCCACGACAGCATTATGCCCATCACTTACATTAATTCCACTGCAGCACTAAAAGCATTTGTAGGCTCTAAAGGCGGCGTTGTGTGCACAAGTTCCAACGCTACGGCCATTGTAAAATGGGCTCTCAAAGAGCGCAAAGTGGTTTTCTTTTTCCCTGACCAGCATTTAGGTCGTAACACAGCACGAAAATTGGGCTTAAGTTTGTCTGAAATGGCACTTTGGGAACCAGGCAGACCTTGTGGCGGAAACAATCCGTCGCAAATAAACACCTCTCGGGTGGTTCTCTGGCGAGGACATTGCCCAGTACATGCCATGTTTACTGTGAAACAAATCGATCAACTTTTAGCAAAAGATTCTTCTTTTAACATTATTTCTCACCCCGAATGCCCAATGGAAGTTGTCGATAAATCGGCATTTGTGGGTTCAACAGAATACATTGTGAAAACAATTGCCGAGGCGCCAGCTGGTAGCAAATGGGCTGTTGGCACAGAAATGAATTTGGTCAATCGCATTGCCACCGAAAACCCAACTAAAACCGTAGTGAGCATTAATCAGTACATGTGCTTGTGCGGTACTATGAACCGCATAGATTTAAACCACTTGCTGTGGGCTCTTGATGGAATTATTGCCGGCGATGCGCCAAACGTAATTACTGTGCAAGAGCCCGAACGTTCATTGGCCAGAACTTCTCTCGATCGCATGCTTGCAATGAGCCTTTGATTTCAAATTATAAAAGGTAAAAACAGTGAGCAACCCAAAAGACCCCGATAAAAAATCTCCCATTGAATTGCGCGATAATACTGCAAAAGAAACCACTGCACGAGAGCTTTCGTTAGAAGAAATTATTCAATTGGCAAATCGTATTGGTCTCGAACATGTGGACAAACGCAAAGAATCGGAGCGACTCGAGCTTTTGCGCACTTCGGTGCGAGCCCGCATTATGAATCGCATTGAAAGCACTCACACCGAAGGAAAAGCTTTTAATGAAAATAAACTCAAACGATTGGCAGAAGCAGACGACGAATATGTGGCACTGCTAGAAGATATTGCAAGCGCCCGAGCAGAATCGGAAAAACTGCGCATTCGTTACGAGAGTTATAGAAACTTATTTGAGGCGCGCCGCACCATGATTTCATACAAAAAAACAGAAATGCGCACACTGTAAACATTAAGCTTCTAAACTGCGTTGAGCAAATTTGAACATTTCTGTTTTAGATCTTGGGTCTGCATTTAGTTCGTTCAATAGTTTATCTGCCTTAAAATTTGCCACTACAAAAGTAATGTCGTCGCCCGGAGGCACATCGCCATAAAATGCGTATGCATCTCTTAGTAAAGCTTCTTTAATTTCTAGAGCCGATTTTCCACTCATTCCTGCAAAAAGACGGGTCATTTTGCGTTCTGAGTAAGCACGGCCTTCGGAATTCTCGCCTTCAATGAGGCCATCAGAGAATATAACAAGGGTTTCACCTTTGTAAAAAGGCGCGGTTTTGATTTCAAAAACCCCATAGCTGACGTCAGACCCTCGGTCGCCCAATCGCGAACCAATGGAAAGCAACCGACGAATGTTTTTATCGGAGGCATCTTTTTCACGCGAAAT
Organism: Pseudomonadota bacterium; assembly: GCA_043747645.1. Taxonomy (GTDB): domain Bacteria; phylum Bdellovibrionota_B; class Oligoflexia; order Silvanigrellales; family Silvanigrellaceae; genus JAYTOT01. The sequence goes on from JAYTOT010000262.1 coordinate 21,538, forward strand.
AATAAAGGGGTGCGTGTGTCCTGCATTAGAATAATAAATGACTTCATTTGTGGGGTCGAGCACAGTTGCAAACATGGTCATGAGCATGCGACCATGGGTACAAGAACGCACCAACACACTTAATTCACGCAATAATACATCTGGCTCAACCTTATCTTTCCAGTAAATAGAGTCGCAATAACCCTTAACTACCGCTGCCACAAGTGCACTGGCTGTGCCATGTCCTGTAACATCGCCCAGTAAAATAAGAACGTTTCCGTCGGGCAAAGGATAGTAGTTCCACCAGTCACCGCCGCATTCGCTCGCCGATTTAAAGAAACTTTCAATTTCGAAGTGACCAATTTTCGGATTCGACACTACAGGCAAAAGCTGCTGTTGCACGGCACTGGCCGTATCGAGTTCCGCAGCCATGCGCGCTTGAGCTTCATGATCTTTCATAAAGCGAATGGTTTCGATGGCGTGTGAAACATAAACACGCAACGACTCAAATGCTAATAACAGACGTTCTCTGTCGGCAGGGTTTGGCAAATCAGTGATGACATATGCAATAATTGAGGAATCACTTGCCGAACGGACAATCATAGAATTTCGGTTTTTACCGGCCATATTATCTGCCGATTTTAAATGATACGAAAATGTTTTGTCTTCGATTGCAATATCGTAAAAGCCATCGGGTTTAGTTACCGACAAAAGCTCAGCACGAAAAATAATTTCGGCATGAACATCTACGCCTGTGACGTTGTGAAACGCCATTTTTACCGACTCAGTGAGAGCCGCCAAAGATTTAGAGTTCGACAATCGCTGGCCCTCAAAGGCCAAAATTCGTAAATTATCGATATTTGCCTTAAGAGCGTCGACCATTTTATTAAAATTTAAGGTTAACAATCCAATTTCGTCGGTTGCTTTTCGCGGTTTTACTTTTGTAAATTTACCTTTAATGAGGTCAACGCTAGAGGCCATTAAATTAGAAACAGGAGTGATTACCATTCGATTTAAAAACACAAAAGAAACCAAACTTTGCGCAATTCCCAAACCTAATACCCAAGCAATAACCCGCATTTTCATACTCGAAATGCGACGAGCTGTGGTAAGCGTGGAATATTCCATAACCACGTGGCCCACTAAAGTAGGTGGTTTGGCTTCTTCTTTCCAAACCGTGCCTACAAGGCGCCATTTTTCGCTGCCTAAGCTGATGGGTGGAGAGAATCTTTTAACAGCGCTTTCAACAAAATCATGCGCAGGTTTGCCATCTTGGAGCCCTGGCAAAACTTCGGACAATTTTTGACCTGCTTCCATAGGGTAAATTTCACCGTCCGATCTCTTGTCTGAACCGTAAAATAAAATTCCTTTTTCGTCGAATATTTGAACTTTCTGAACATCACCAGTTTCGAATAAATTGGCCAGCGCCGCTTTTGCAACCCTTTCGTCGAGGTCCCACAAAATTTTTGCAGCAACAGGTGCTCCATTGGCAATGGCATTGCGGTAATTGCGAGCGTCATCGTCGCGAGCCTGAGTTTCTGCCCGGCTGATTTCAATGTAACCATAAATACCCATAAGGCCAGTAGATAGTGTCATTAAAACCAGCGCAATTTTACCAGCAATTTTCACAATGAGCCTCTCATTTAAATATGATATTCAAATTCAATATTCAGCAGAAATTAACGATATTTTTTTAAAATTGCGTCCATAGTACCTTTTGTTTTCATAGCTTCAATGCCTTTATTAACGGCATCTAAAGAGATTTTTGTATTTTTGGTAATGCCGCAGTGAATGTCTACCGTTTCCATAATATAATCAGCTTTATCAAATTTACTTACTGTTTTTGTCGTCTTAAGATGATACAAAACAGGCAAATTTGCATCTATAAAAGTATCAATTCGACCTTTTTCGAGTTTATCAAAATTTTGATTCAACGAACTCACGTCTTCGCGAGTGGCATTTTTAGATGCAAACAAATCGGAAAGTTCTTTAGGATAATAAAATCCCAAAATTGTACCAATTTTTTTGCCCTTTAAGTCGCCAATTGCTTTGATTGAAAGTGGCTTTGCCTTATTTACTATCAGCCATTTTTCTTCTTTAAAGATAGGAATAGACCATTGCAGCGCATCGGGTTGTTGTGTCCAATGAGGATTGTGAATGCACGCAGCAGTCACGCTGCCATCTTTGAGTTCTGCTTCAATGCGCTTGCGCGAAGTAAATTTAAACTTTACGGGAATTTTTGTTTCAGCAGACAAAGCTTCGCCGAAGTCTTTTATAATTCCGCCCTTTAGGGTTTCGCCATCGCGAATAGCATAGGGTTCGCCATTGCCTTCGTTAATACCAATCACAAATTCGTCGGCGCCAAAAGCCATACTTGAAAAAAACAACATTGAAGCAAAAATCGGCAATTTCATGCAATACTCCGTACTATGAAAAAAAAATGTGCAGTAGCATTGTCAATGGTCGGCGAAGTTTAAAATTTTCACTAGGTCGAAAAAACCACAGATGTTTCTATTTTGACGAAACCTATGGCAATAAAACTATCGTTGCTCTTTGTTTTTGGTATAACGCGCCAAAAATTCTTGTGCGTTTTTACGCCTAAAACTGTCGAAGCCCATAAAACTTACCATTACAGATGCTTCGAGGAGCCTGTCGTACATGCGTGCGCCAATGCGTTCGGGCAACGACTGCTGCCAAAAACTTTCGTTTGCAGGTGGTTTAGATAGCCCGGTGCGAGTGTGGTCGTAGGTCAGCTCTGGAGGTAGGTAATTAGTAGTCAAAAAAGTAACACGGGAGGCGTTGTAGCGAGTGTTAATGAGGTCGTCGAGTTTTTCCAACTGCCATTCGTTTTCGGTGCGACCTTTGCCCAACTCATCGATGAGCAGCACCGGTGCTTCACGTAGGGGGCGTAAAATTTCGTCTTCCGAAGACTTGCGCGAGTAACTTTCCCGCAATTGCGACAACAAAAATTGAAAATCAACAAACCGGGCCGAATGCCCAAAATTGCGCACCAATCGTTTGAGAGCCGCTACTGCCAAATGCGTTTTACCAGTGCCTACTGGCCCAAATAAAAGCATAAATGCTTTGGGCTGAGAATCGGCGCCATGCAATATTAAATCGTTGGCATGAGCGCAAAATTGAAAAGCGAGTTCCTGCATTTGGGTCATGCGCGACTGCAAATCGCTCGACAATTGCGATAAGTTTTCGAAACCGAATTCGGCAGTGAGGTATTTTTCGGGAATATTGGCCTGATTCAGCAATGCCACCCGCTTTTCTTGCACCATACATTCACAAGCATGAGGCAAAATATCGTCGCGCAATGTGGTTAAATTAAAGCGCGGCAAGTCGCCCGTGCCATTGCAGCGTTTGCAGCTCACTCGAGGATTGCAAATAGTGCATATTAAAAACTGCCGTTTTCCTAACAAACTCCCCACATAAATAGGGTCTGCACCGCCACCGCACTGGCATTGTTCTTCAGCTTCAGGCTCAACATGCGAATCTAATTGCGCCTGACGACGCTCTTGCGCGATTGATTTTAGGCGTTCAAAAACAGCATCGAGTTCCATTAAAATTCTGCCTTCCGACGCTTCAGGGCGTTAATGCGCCTGTCTAAAAAATGCAAAGTGAGCGGAAAAGCAGTTTTTGAATTCACCATTTCGTCGGCAGTTTCAAGCATAATTTTGGCTAAAAAATCTGGTTTTAAATTTAAATTTGCCCATTTTTCCAGCATCAGCATTTCGTCGCCCGACAAACTCAACCCTTTGCCCCTCAGCTCAATAAAGAGTTGAACCAGCGGCGCGTAAGAGGCTAAATGTTGATTCAATTGTTTGGCCTCCTCATTTTAAAAGGTTAAATTATACCGATTCAATAACTCATCGAAAATAATTAAAGTAATTAATGACTGCGCCCTGCACGCCAAAGATAACGACCTGTGGCACCTAATTCTTCGTCGATGCGAATGAGCCTGTTGTATTTTGCAATCCGATCGGTGCGTGAAGCGCTGCCTGTTTTAATTTGGCCAGCGTTGCAAGCCACGGCTAAATCGGCAATAAATGTGTCTTCTGTTTCGCCACTGCGGTGCGAAATAATTGTGGTGTATCCGTTTGATTTTGCGAGCTCAATGGTTTGCAAAGTTTCAGTCACTGTTCCAATTTGATTGAGTTTAATAAGTATAGAATTTGCAGTGTTTGCAGCAATTCCTTTAGCCAAAAGCTTTGAATTGGTCACAAACAAATCGTCGCCAACCAACTGCACTTTACGGCCTAATGCTTGAGTCAATTTTTTCCAGCCTGCCCAGTCGTTTTCGTCCAGGCCGTCTTCGATGCTCACAATGGGGTATTTATTACAAAGAAGTTCGTACATGGCAATCATTTCGTCGGCTGTTTTTTGAGTCCCTTCGCCATCGAACATGTACATTCCATTTTTGTAAAACGAACTTGCAGCAACATCTAGGGCAAACGAAATTTGTTCGCCCAATTTATAACCAGATTTTTCGACCGCTTTACACAATAACTGCAGAGCTTCTTCGTTGGTTTTTAAATTGGGAGCGAATCCACCTTCGTCGCCCACTGCTGTGTTGAGTTTTTGTTCTTGCAATACTTTTTTAAGGGTGTGAAATATTTCCACACCTGCACGCAAGCCATCGCCAAACTGACTAAAGCCATGGGGAACCAACATGAATTCTTGAAAATCGAGAGTGTTATCGGCGTGCGAACCACCATTAATAACATTCATGAGCGGAACAGGCAGCGTATGTGCAAAAGTTCCACCTAAATACTGATAAAGCGGTAAACCTAATTCTAACGAAGCTGCTTTGGCACAAGCCATAGAAACAGCCAAAATTGCGTTGGCACCCATATTTGTTTTGTTTTCGGTGCCATCAATTTCTAAAAGCAACCGGTCGATTTCCATTTGATGCGAGACATCGACTTCGTCTTCAAGAATAGGAGCAATGTGATCGTGAATGTTTTGCACGGCCTTCAACACGCCTTTACCATGGTACAACGACTTTTCGCCATCGCGTAGCTCACATGCTTCGTGCTCACCCGTACTTGCGCCAGAAGGAACAGCAGCGGTACCCACCACTCCTTCTTCAGTATAAACGTCGACTTCAACAGTAGGATGACCGCGTGAATCAAGAATTTGTCGAGCATTGATGCCTACAATCTTTGACATTGAAACCTCACATTGATGTTTTTATTTGCACGTTGCAGCGTAAAGCCTTTGATGCCCCGGTTATGCTCCAAGTGACTCAGAATTTCAAACCGCAACCCTTCAATCCTTAAAAAGACCATGCCCCACTTGACTTTGTATATTTTCTGCAGCTAGATGACTTTGTTGAGTGCAATATTAATGAGTCATTATACTTCGCACCAGACGCATCTTTCTTTTGAATCATTCAAGGAGTTCTCTCATGGCTAAAGCAAAGCAAACTATTTCGACTAGCAAAGTAATGACCGAAGTTGCTAATCGTTTCAACGAATTACCTAAAAAAATTACCAAAGAAGTTATCGCTGACTTCTTGGGAACAATCGAACTCCAAGTTTCCGGCGGCCAAAAAGTGCGCATCGACCGCCTTGGAATTTTGCAAGTTAAAGACCGTGCTGCTCGTTTGGGTCGCAATCCTCAAACAGGCGAAGAAATCAAAATCCCTGCATCTAAAAAAGTAGCATTCCGCGCTGCTAAGTCCCTTAAAGATCAAGTTACTGGTACATCTCGCAAAACTGCTGCCAAAAAAACAGCTAAAAAAGCGAAGTAAATTTAGTTTAAAAATTTACGATTTTAAAACCGCATCATTTTAAGTAATGGTGCGGTTTTTTATTTGCGAAATTGCGGTACGGGATCGATGAGCCAATCTAGATACTGGTTCAAATCAACATCTAACTCCAGTGTGTCTCCGCCATCATTTTTGTGCTCAAAGCTTTTTTCTAGACCTTTGTAGTTTTGTACGTATGGGATTTCAGTCCCCATTTTCATTAATTTTAATTCTTGCGTGCCCGAATTCACATTAAAAAACGGCACAAAAATTGATTCCACTGCTGCATTCGACAGCAAATCGCGCCTGCGCTCGTTAAATTGCTCCACTAGCCAAGGCGGCACTTTTACATATATAATGGTAGGTTTTACTTTTAAAAGAGCGTTAATCCAAGAGTTTAATCCGATAGAATTGACGCGACCCACAGTTGAAAAATCTACCTCTACAACTCTAGAGTCAGATTCTGACAACGCTTCGCGAATGCCTTTTACAATGGCATCTTCACCTTTTAATTCATCGAGCTTAATCTGTTCCGTAAGAGAACTGAATACAATTTTATTGCCAATGGTGTGCAAACTCATGCAAGTTCCTAAATAGTTTTAAGGCTCGAAATACAAAGACTCAATAGCTCTTCTTTTTTAAACGGCTTATTAAGAGAGCCCATAAAACCATCGGATGTCGAAAAATCGCCGGATAAATCTAGATTTCCTGACATTAAAATAAACGGCACTTTGATTTTATTTAACGAATTCAATTCAGTCAATTTCATGGTAAATTCCAACCCACCACCATTCGGCATCACAAAATCAGTAATTACTAAATCTAAATTCCTGCCCTGAACAATCCTAAAAGCATCGCGTCCGTTGTGAGCAACAAATAACGTACAATTTAACGATTTTAAAATGTTACAAATCGACTGTGTGATGAGTTCTTCGTCATCTACTATAAGAATTTTTTGATTCTGGGCACCTAAATTTTGCTCTTGCACCGCAGTGCCCTCCCGGTTCAACAATTTCATGACAAGTCCAACACCTTGCCAAAAGTGTAAAGGAAACAGAATATTCTGGTCAAACTCAGGCCTGAAAAAATGGAATGTAAAATGACGCTTACAATCGACAAATACCGCCTTCAACACCAAGAACGACTTTCGTGGATGCCATGGCTCTTTGATTCTTTAAAAGAAGATCATTTAAATTGGGCCCTACTGTGGCAAAAAGAAATTCAAGACAAACTTACAGAGCTAGAAACAGTAACTATTGCAGAAAACTGCTTTATTGCACCATCGGCACATATTTTTGCGGAACCAGGCAGAAGAATAAATATTAATAATGGAGCCCGCATCGCAGCAGAATGTTTTTTGCATGGGCCGTTGGAAATTGGTAAAAACGTGAGCGTCAATGCCAGAGTCACCATGGACGGTGGCACCAAGGGAATAATAGTGGGCGACGACACGCGTATTGCGACCGGTTGCACGTTTTACGCATTCAACCATGGAATCGCTCCAGAGAAGCTCATTCGCAATCAAAGAGTAACTTCGCGCGGAATCAATATTGGGCGTGACGTGTGGATAGGCGCCAACGTGAACATTACAGATGGCGTGACTATTGGAGACAGAGCCGTTGTAGCCATGGGCGCGGTGGTGACCAAAAATGTTCCCGCTGGAGCAGTTGTGGGTGGCGTGCCTGCCAAAACAATAAAGCAACGCTAAAAATTTATACTCAAGACTCAAACATTCCTCAGTTAAATAGACTTTCTCAAGAAAATTTTTCAATTGCCGATAAGTGGTCAGAACTTATTGTACTTCCACTAATGCCTCGTGCTTTAGTGCAAAAGGGAACGAAAATGAAAAAATATGTCGTTTTATTGTGCATCACTCCACTACTCGCATGCCAACAAGCTGCGTTTAAAAACACAGCCGCACCAGCCACAAAACCCACTCAAATAGGCACTCCAGATGCAAAAAGCAATGCGGGCAAAGAAAACATCGATACTAAAACACCAGGCACAAATGAACCCCAAAAAGGTGGCGAAACCACATCGGGTCAGAATGTAAATTGGGCCGCAATATTTGGAGGAATTACTGCTGCAGTGACCAATAACGACCCCAAACCACCCGTCCAAACAGGGCCTCAAAGCGAAGTTTATTTTGATTGCAGTAAAGAATTTTCTGCATCAAGTTCGCACAGTTTTCCTGTGTCTGCAGGCGGATTGGGCAAGCTTAATGTCGCACAGAGCTGTGTGCGAGATTTTGACAACACACAAGTTTCCGAAACAAAAACACCCGTGGATATTGTGTTTGTTATCGACGTTTCGTCGAGCATGACTCCCCACATCGAAACAATCCGCCAAAACATTGCACAATTTGTGAGTAATTTAACACAACGAGGCTGGGATGCCCGATTTGCAGGTATAGGTTATTCAGAATCCATACGTATGTCTACGGGGTTTTTAGACGGAAATTCGTTTCAGTCGCAAGTGGCAAATTGGCGCACTAACGACGACAACGGAAACACAGATTTACAAGAAAACGGCACGCTTGGGCTCAATTCTGCACTCGATTTATTTGCGCAAGACAGTGCTTCGCACCCCGCTCGCGCCCCCGTAGATAAAGTTATTTTATTTGTGTCCGACGCCATGACTCACGATGGATTTGTAACCGATGCCACAACCCGCTGGCACGGTGGGTTTGGGACTGCTAAAATTGCAAATAGAATGAACACGCTTCGCGGTTCAACTTTGCCTGGTTTAAAATTTTATTACAGCACCCCAGATACATTTGCCAGAGTAAACGACCCTGTTTATCCGACAACACTGACATACACCATTCGCAGCCAATACCAACAGTTGGCATCTGCTTCGCAACTTCCGGGAAAAGCGCTTAACTTTCCTTTCACCAAAGATGTTTTTACCGGCGAATTTAGCGCAGCATTCGAAAAAACAGGTGGAATTGAACACCTCTCTTGTGTTGCAACAGCTGTGCAGCTCAAAAATAAAAGCGGAAAAAGCATTGGTACAATTGAGGGCGAAGCACTCACACAAGCCAACGCAGGATGGATAACCATGAGCGATGCAGCCGCTGTAAAAGGGCAAAGCGTAACATTAAGCGTTTCGCGCTGCTGTGTTTCAAGCGGAGGAACCAATTGCAAACAGGCAACAACCCGCCAAAACAGTCTGCAACTTGATTAACTAGAGGTTTATTTACGCACAGGAGCATTATTTTGAGGTGATTGAGGCATGGGTTTTACAGCAGATTTGTTTCTATCTGCTTCATTTCTATTGGCATCATTTTTATTTGGCGCAGGAATTGCCTGAGGAACCTGCGCCGTGGGCTGCACCGGATTTTCGTTGCTTGATTCCATATTTTCCAAGGTTTGCCCAGAACCTTTAGAATATTTTCCGCCGGGTAAAGTAGGTGGCTGAGTCGACGCTTTTGGAATGCGCGGCAATTCGTTTGGCAATAGCGGATGATACGAAGTGTCGTGATGAACCTCATATTGAGGAGCAGTCAAATATATATTACCAATAGAATCTATTCTAATATTTACATTTTCAAGTTCTTGTTCACGCACAGTATTGATATTCGCACCATTCAAAAAAACCACACGTGCCGGAAACTGTGTGCACGCATCGGGCAAGGAACCTTTGCTATAGGGCGCAGGTACATTGCCGTTAGTAGGCATGGCAGAATTGTTATTTGGGTCCGAAAACTGTTGAGAAGGCATGGTCGTTTTGCCCCAAAATCCTGCTTGTGCAAACGCATTGAAACAAAATAAAAAGGAATAACCAATCGACATACTGCAAAGTAGTTTTGTGCGCATTTGCATCTTGTTCTCCAGGAAAAACTGGTTTTAAAATTGATTTAGACTTCAATTCAAATTCCACTGCAAAATTTAAATTGAAAGCATTGCATTACCAAACTATCACTCTTTATATCTCTTTAAGACTGCAAATTTTGCAGCAAATGCCCTACGTAAGGTGCAAATAAAAAACCACTGCGGTGCGCTCCGGCACACACATCGACACAAACGCCATTCCAATTTTTTTCTAGGCGCCGGACCACAATTTCAGAGTGCCCAAAACCAATGCGTAACCCAGATTTTATCTGGAATTCTTGCCTTTGATGCTCACATTCAAACGTGGAATTTTTTAAAGGAGAATTTGTAAAATTTGCCAAAAATTGTTCATTTTTTTTGCTTAACTGATCTGCCCAAGATTCTGCATTAAGAGAATTTTCAAAACGCAAAGATGTTGACGACAAAAAAGAATCTTCTAAATTTCCGCTTAAAGTATATTTTTCAGCCTTTTCTGAAAGCATTTCTACCACAGAAAAATTACCACTTTTTGGAGTCAATAGATTACCACGAACTCTAAAAGTACTACCAGCCGACAATCGCACTCCACTTAAAAACTCTTGGGGGAGGGCAATATTTGCATCCTTTAAAATTTGCGGCGACCAAGCTCCGGCAGCAATAATAATTTTTTTTACGCCAGCAAAATCGGAAATAACATTTTTTAATGTGTATTCATGACCGATTGTTGCAGAAACAAGACTCACACCCCTCGAAATCAAGGTTTTTCGCAACTCAAGCATGAGCAATTCTGCATTCACCCATGCTTCGTCTTGATACAAAATTGCTGGATGACCAAAATTATTGCTAGAAACAATAGAATCAATTTGCAAATTTCTTGCCAATAATTCATTTTTTGGCTGCAAAACTCTTTTAAGCTGCGCGTCTCTCAATTCTTCACTGGCAAAAAAATCTATTCCAATTCCAGATTTATAAATGGATTCAACAGGAATACTGCAAAATGATTGAACCCAATCTAAGTAAATTTTCTTAGATTTCAATTTTAAATCAAAGTGAAAATCCCGCGCAAACAACTGGCCTTTGGTGCATAAATTTGCGGCTGCGGCTTTGGATCCCGCAGGCAAATTCTCATCATTTACTAATGCGACTTTATGATCTCTGCTCAAAAGCTCGGCGGCAGCGAGCCCTAAAATTCCTCCGCCAATGATAAGAATCATAGTATAAAAACCTTTTTAAATCTGCAGTTACTTTAAAATACTAATTTTTGCCAAAGCTTCAAAATACAAATTTTTGCGGCAGTTCTGTTGCGGTGGCTGGCAATCGGAGCACTGCGCCATCGGCCATAATTTGCAAAATAGAAGGGCAACTCAGCCAATCGGGGCCAGATAAAAATCTGGTAGATTCTATAACGTTGTCGCAGAAAACATGAATGTGTCCAAAAACAAGTGTGTCTGCTTTGGGCATTTGACTGTTTTGTAATAAATTAAAATAATTCAACAAACTCGATTTGAGAAACTCTGAATCTAATTTACGGTAAACGTCTTTTTTGCGCGACACCTTGGCATATTTGCTAAATATCTGATGCAACAAAAAACCAGGGACGATCGAAAAAACACCTTGAAACAAAGCAGATTTTACAACACTTCTGAATTTCAAATAGGATGGCTGACACACAATGTCGTCGCCATGCCTCATTTCAACGCGGCCTAAATGCTTGTGCCGCGCAATCAAAATAAAATCGCCTGCCGCCTCAAAAACACTTTTAAATTCGTTCAATATGCAGTGTTCAAATCCGAAATCATGATTTCCTTCTACAAAATATATTTTAACCCCAGTCGCTCTTAATTCCTTTAGTTTCAATAACACCTGCGACCAATGTTCAGCATAAAATAGTTTTTTGGCAAACACAAAATCAAAGATATCACCAAGTAAAACTAAAACTTCTACATTTTTAATACTTTCGAGTGCATTTAAAAATGACTGTTCTAATTTCTCTCCACGTTGATCGAGATGAACATCCGAGATAATGGCCAAAGAATTCACGTTGCCAATATCTAAAATGCGCGGGGCATGGTTCATTTCTTATCCTGCCTGAAAAAATAAACCGGATTTTCTGTTTCAGTATTATAGAACTCAAAAACGGCAGAAGACTGAGTAAACTCAGCGTAAATAGCACCGTGAGTTTTGGCTGCAAATTTTGTTTTACCTTCTACTGGTTTTACATCTGCGAGTTCGCCACCGCCACCGCCGGCAACGAGTTGATTAATACTGCACGATGAATTGCGGTAAGGGCCCACCAAATGCTGCAGATTGTGATCGTGTCCTGCAATATAAAACTCAGCTTTTCCCTTGCACAAGAGTGCAGGAAGCGTAATTCCTGCAAACCATTTGGGCTCTGGGTATTTGCCACCTGAAAGCACAGGATGATGGCCCATCACAACTTTCCAGTGCGCTAGAGATTCCTTCATTTTTTTCAAAATCCAATCGAGGCTGCACAATTTCGAAATGCCGCAAAACTCTGGAAAATTTGAATCAATTGCAAAAACACTTAAAATAGAACCAAAAGTCACATCATAAAAACGCGCCGGCATGTTCCAGCGATAGTCACTTTTAAGAGTGTAATAAATTTGCGCGTTGGGAGCCCCGCGGTAATCGTGGTTGCCTAATACGGCATAAAATCGTTTGTCTTTTAAACAAGGTGTATTGTACATTTCTTCAAATTTAGAGTCCCATTGAGGGTCAGATAAACTGGAAACTCCTTCAAAATAAAAATTATCGCCCAGCAATAAAACAGCTTCGGCTTCTTTTTTTTCACACAATGTCTCGAGAAGCTGAGCCACAGATTTTTGGGCAATATCGCCACTACCCGTGTCCCCAACAATGAGCACGCGCACTGTTTCTTTATCTTTGAGCGGATGTTCGAGCGATCGTTCAATTACCGCCGTTGGAATAACGTGTTTATAATAAATAAGTAATGCAAGAACCCAGCAAACAATTACTAATAAAATTACAGCAATTTTATTTGTAAGGCGGGCATTTTTAAAAAGCACCTTTTAGGTTCTCCATTATTTTGCTGTGAGTTTTAGCAGAGAATCGTAATCATCGGCACAATATTCATCTCTTTCTAAAAACCGATTTGCTTTTTTGATTCCGCATTTTTGACAAGTAAACAGAATCATTGTGCCCTTCTTTTTGCGCAAAGAATAGCCCGTTGGCTTTAATATTCCTTCACAATGAGCCCCCCTGTCGCCCGGATTTTCGTCGACATGAATGCTATGCAAACATTTGGGGCAATGGTCCCTGCACGTAGACGACGCCTGCGGAACCGCAAAACCGCAATTGTTGCAAACAAAAGATTCATTTATATGTTTGAATTTTGGGCTCGCTAGACTCAATTCCGTTTTCCTTAATTTTGACCTCAGCCTTGTCCTTTGCGCAGGCGCGCAAAGCCATTCAACGCATCTTGTGCAGTGCCGTCTGGGTTTTTTTCAAGCCATTCTATAAATCGAAAAATAGTGTCTCGGGTCACTTCGCCAGCGACTCTATGCCGCACGCGACCTGCTGGGTCGATAAAAAAAGTTTCCGGGGTGCCAGTGACACCATAATCTAACGATATTTTTCCTATTTTATCGGAAACTATAGGGTAGCTTAATTTAAAATCGTTGGCATAGCCCAATATTTCTTTGGTCGATTCTTGAATATTTATGGACACAAACAATGGAGCTTCAGAGCCTTTTTGTGTTGATTCCAAATAAAACCGTTCTAATTCAGGGGCTTCGTCGCGACACACTATGCAGGTAGTAGACCAAAAATTAATAACTACCCAGCGGCCTTTTGCAAACTGATCTGCCGAATTAAAGACTCCACCCTGTGAAACATTTGCCGAAAAAGCTGGTGCTGTTTTTCCAATCAATTGACTGGGTAGAGCGTTGGGATCATGCCTTAAAGCATAAATCATGAGTCCAAAAAAACACACCAATGCCAAAGCAGAAAAAACGACTATTGGCTTAATTTTTGAAGCGCTCATTTTGCACCTTCTGGCGATAATTTCTCACCTTTTTGAATACTATCCATAAGCTTTGCTTCACGCAATTGCGATTTATCTTTTTCGGTGTCATACACTTCGCTGTGCTTTACCATCAGCAATGTAGCATTTAAAGTGTTGTCAATTTTTAAATCTTTAGCTGCAAGACGTCCTTCTACCACAACGCCTTGGCCTTCTTTAAAAAGGTCTGGAGGTGTGCCAACGTAGTTGACTCGAAATTCATGCCCTTTGAGGTCTGTCATGCGAAACTGCAAGCGTCGCGCCTGAGGTTCCCAGACTTTTGTGCCTCCCAAAACCAAGCCCGACACACGAAATGTTTTATCTTCAAATTTTGCAGGCTGCGCATAAACTTCCGCAGGTGTAAAAAAAGTTACCGAAGCGTCTTGGCGCGTGGCCTGCCAAACAATGAGGCCTATGGAGCCCAAAACAAGCCCTGCACCTACCATTTGACCTATGTTTAACTTCATTTGAGCTCCCCAAGTTGCCGATCATCTGACCCACTATCGGCTAAAAACCCTTCGTCCTTAAGATTTTGCAAACATTGCTCTCTTTTTTTAAAACTCCACACACTAAAAGCAAGCAGAGCGCAAAAAACCACCCCATAAGCCATGGTCACATAAATAGACCAATTGGCATTTCCAAATTCTGACATCAGTATGCCTCCCTTGCTTCTTGAAGTGCTTCTTCTGCAGCGATTCCCTGGCGCCTTGTTTTATACATGGCCAAACTAAACAAACAAAGACAAACCAAATTTAACAATAAAACCCATGCAATATCTGGAGAACTATTTGTATTTTTTTTCACAAAGGTTTGAGGTTGGTGCAAAGAGCGCCATAAGTTAACACTAAAATAAACAATAGGAACATTTATTGCGCTTAATAACGACGTTACACCGGCCACTGTACGACGAGCTTTAATATCGGGAGTAAAGCTTCTTAAAACATGATAACCACAACATAAAATAAACATTACTAAAGTTGAGGTGAGGCGTGGATCCCAGTCCCACCACACTCCCCAAGTGGGTCGCCCCCAAATCATTCCTGTGAGCAGTGCAAGGCCAGCAAATAAAGTACCAAGTTCCAGAGAAGCATGGGAACTGCGATCGAATAATTCCGATTTGAGTGGTCTCAAAAACATAAACAGGGCAAAAACTGCAGATAATATAACCCACATAAAACTGCACCATGCCACCGGCACATGCACAAACATAATTCTAAAAACATCGCCTTGGTCTGTGTCTTTTCCAATAATAAAGAGTGCCACCAACCAAGCGGATAACAACATAAGTGCGAAAACAATTGTGAGTTTATTCCAACGTATCCTGGGGCCAGATATAGATTGAGGAAAATTGACCGCGCCCATATTCACTCCTGCAACAATGCATTGTCTAACAAAAAACCCATGCCCGAAAATATAACAGGCGTTACCAAGAGAATCGACCACCAAGCACCTGCGCCAAAAGCACCCACCACTTGCGAGGCTGTGTCGCTTTTGACGCATAAAGTAACACTGGCCAACAGCAATGCAATTTGCAACGGATAAAATAACACAGGCACTAATATTTCTCGAGCCATACTCCGAGCAGTGACGCAATGAATGAGCGCTCCAAGGCTCGCAGTTCCCAAAGAAAACAATATATTTACCGGAATTAAAACTCTCAACACAACTTGTAAAACTTCGGGTTTAACATTGTAAAAAACAATCCAAAGAATTGTCATGGGAACTTGCAGTGAAATCATTTGCAAAGCTGTATAACAAATTTTTCCCATTAAAATGGCGGACCTTGGTGCGCGAGATGCCAGCCAAAATTCAAGCGCTCCCGATTCCATTTCTGCAGTAAATATGCGCGTAATGCTCAAGGCAACTACAAATTCTTGCACAGCCCAAAAAGCTCCAAAGCGCATATCGGTGCGAGACATTAAATCCGTACCAAAAGCAAAAGGAAACAAAATCAAAACACATGCCGCAAAAATTAAAAGTCCAAACCAAACTGCTTTGCGGTACATCAGCGATCGATGAGACACTTGCAAAACAACAAAAAAAGTCTGCCACCAGCGGGCTTTATTTAATTTTAAATCTGTGAGCTCTAAGGAATTGAATACCTGCAATTGCTGATTCACCGGAGCCTCCTTGCTCAAAAATGACCCAATGAAACTTAAAAAATACTAAAAAAAAATCTCTAATTAATATCCAGAAATCTCTAATTAATCTCTAAAAATTCTTTCAATTTAATTTCACAATTTTTGACTTTGAAGAATTTTGAACGGGCAAAAAATTTTCGATTTGAATTTTATTCTTGCAAAATGCAATCAACTGCGAATCGTGGCTTGCAATAAGCGCTGCAGAACCGCTTTCACAGAGTTCTTGAATGACTTCAAGACAAAGCGTAACACCTGCAGAATCGAGTCCATTTGTGGGTTCATCAAACAACATGACCATTGGTTTTATAAGCAAAACTCCAGCTAAAGTGAGGCGTCTCTTTTGCCCAGTAGAAAGAGTACGAGCCGTTTGCAAATTACGGCCTTGCAGGCCAACACGATTTAAAACCCTTTCAAATTCAGCGTAAGTTGGCAAATAGCCAAAAGCATTGCACATGAATTCTAGGTTTCCAAGTATAGAATGGTCGAGCAATAAAGCAGGCTGGCTCGCAAGGTAACACACGCGGTGTTCTTTTGTTACTTTACGTTCAGGCCATAAACTTTCTGAAGCAACCCACACACTGCCAGAATAAGGCCGTGCCACACCTGCTAAACTTCGCAACAATGTTGTTTTACCAGTACCATTAGGGCCTGTTAATGCTAAAGTTTCGCCAGGTGAAAGTTTTAAATTGACGTTTTGCAATAGGGGCTTGAAACCCACTCGCAATTCTAAATTTTGACAATTTAAATGCAGATATTCAGCGGTCATCGGCTTCAGACCTGAGATCTTCCATTTCAATAATATTAAACGACGAACCTTGGGTTTCAAGCATTCCGTTACTCTTAAAATCGGCTATGGCCCGACTCACGGTTTCGGGAGTGACATCGGCAAGCTCTGCCAATTCACGTCTGTTAAGCGGTGGTTCAAAATGATTCGAACCCTCATCGGCAAACAAACTGTGTAATTCTAAAATAACAGACGCAACTCGCGATTTTGCGGGCCGGTATAAATCGCTTTCGATACGCTTTTCAAGCCTTGCTAATTCAGTGCAAAATATTTTCATAAATTGCATTGAAACACTAGGGCTGCGCACAATTAAATCGAGAGTTGCGCGAGCGTCAATCGAAAAAACTTCGCTATCTTTAAGAGCCACGCTTGTGCGCAAATATTTAAATTCGCCAAAAACTTCGCGAATACCAACTATTTGCCCAGGGCGAACGATGCGAGTAATGACGCTTTCGCCTTCGCTGCCTTCACGTACAATTTTTAAACAACCATTTGCAACAGCATAAATAGAACGCGGACTGTCGCCAGAAATGAATAAATTTTGACCTTTTCGCAAGCGAATGACAGACGAATGTTCCTGAATTTTTGCCACTTCTTCTTCGCGTAAGCTCGGAAAAAGGCGGCGCAGCGTATAGGTGCCCTTTGATTTCATTTACTTCTCCTCAGGCAATATCCTCGCCAAATCATGGTCAATGAGTTCTTTTGCGCGCTCGACCCCCACCGACGGACGGTTTTCGGAACCATTCACGATGACAGCAAAGGCGACCCAGTCTCCATCCTTTAATCTTGTGTAGCCTCCCAATGCAACTGCGTCACGCGGTTCTGTGAGAGTTCCGGTTTTTGCACGCATCCGACTTTGCAAATGCTCTGCGCCAGGCCAAGAAAATCGATTCTTTACCGTGCCTTCTGCGCCGGGTATCGGAAGTGCTGCCAAAAACGAAGGAAATTCACGTGTGTTAAAATACATATGGTCGAGGAGTGCAACTAAATCTCGGGCCGAAAGTCGATTGGCCGGCGTGAGTCCACTTCCGGATTGCATTACAATTCCCGATTCGCCTGGACCCTCTTTAGGCTTAAAACGAGAAGTTTTGGCTATATTTCGCATGTAATTTTGCAGATTATCACTGCCACCTTTAAATGTTGCACCGTATTTTTTTGACTCATCAAGGTCTAATTGAATGGTTAACATGTCGGCAATAAAATTATTGCTCATTTTAAAAAGCCCACGGAGCTGCCAATCTAAAGGAAAACTTTCTACAGCAGATATTGGAGTTAAGCGCGAAATTTTCTGACTATTTTCCACCTTAAATTTTCCACCGACCGTGACTCCAGAGCTTAATAAAAATGCTTTTAACACCGACCCTGCATACTCATCTGCTTTTGAAACAGATCGATACACTCTTATAGGCCACGAGTTTTGCAACACTTGACCACTCACATTTAAAATATCGCCATTTTCGGACCGTGCGCGCGAAGCTTGTACTTTTGCTGCACCTTGCCCTGTAGTTCGCACGCTTCCCTGAAGTTTTACCGTGTCTAAAGCATAGGGTTCGAGCGCAATGTTTGCCGGAGAGCCAGCCCCTGCCCCAGCGCTTGCCACAACCGCCATTACGCTAAAATTAACCGCTGCAGCGGACAGAGGACTGTCGTAAGCATGCGAACTCTGCTGCGCACCCGCGGCACGATTGGCGTCGGCATCTATTTTGCCAAACAAAGACGTGTTCATCACCAGTGAGCCGGTTACTTTTTTTATTCCGGAGCGTGCAATATCGGTGGCTAAGAACCATAATTTTTCGTTTGTAAGTGAAGGGTCCCCAGCACCTTCAAGCACTAAATCGCCTTCGAGAGTGCTGCCTGTTCTGCGGCCTCTCGCCCATACCCTTGTGGTAAATGTGTGCTCAGAACCCCAATTTTCGAGGGCTGCGCCTGCTAAAACAAGTTTGGAGCTGGAAGCGGGAGTGAGGCGTTCGTCGGGGTTAAATTCGGCCAGTTTTTCGCCCGTACGTAAATTAACAACAAAAGCAGTGCACCTTGCTCCCTGCTGAGAAAGACTCTGCAAACCTTCAAAACCACCAGCCTGATATGTATTTATTGCATATGCAAATTGACTTAAAAATCCGAAAGAATACAAGCAAACATAAATCCGACTTGGTAAATAGTGATTCACGTAATTCACCTGCCTTAAAAATATATTGTAAAATGAGTCCACAGCTTGCCAGAGTCAATATGGACTGGCAATCTCCAAATTTGGCAATGAGCCAATCACTGCAGCAAGATTTCGCAAAGGAAAAAAGGTATGGCTACATCCCTTTCAGGCCTCGTAACTCCCCCCATTGTGGCACCTGAGAATCAAAAACTTTTTGATATGGTTTTAGAGCTCATTAGGCGCACAAGTACTGATTTGCCAAAAGATGTGCGATTGTCAGTGACCGAAGCACTTGAAAAAGAAAAAAAAGAAACTTCCGGCGAGTATGCGCTTAAAGTGATTCAAAAGAATATCGATATTGCTTGCGGCAAAAGCCAGCCTTTGTGCCAAGATACGGGCAGTATTTTATTTTTTATTAAAACACCTGTGGCTTTCGATCAAATCACCATGTCTGAAATCTGCCAAGCCGCCGTGGCAAAGGCTACAGAACTGGGTTATTTGCGCCAAAATTCGGTCAATTCCATTACCGGTAAAAACTCCGGAAATAATTTAGGACCAGGCAGTCCCACTTTATATTTTGAACAACATCGCGATAATAACATCGACATTCGCCTAGCTCTCAAGGGCGGCGGATGCGAAAATGTTGGCGCACAATATAGCCTACCCGACACTCGCTTAGGTGCCGGGCGCGACATGGAAGGCGTACGAAAAGTGGTTCTCGATGCCGTGTTTCAAGCTCAAGGAAAAGGCTGCGGACCCGGTATTTTGGGAGTGATTATTGGCGGCGACCGTAGCACGGGATATTCGTATTCCAAAAAATTATTCTTGCGCGAAATTGGTGATAAAAACACAGACCCCGTTTTGGCAGAATTTGAAGATCGCATTTTAAAAGAATCAAACGAAATGGGAATTGGCCCTATGGGTTTTGGGGGCAAAACAACTCTTTTAGGAGTCAAAGTTGCAGCGCTCGACCGCCTTCCAGCAAGCTTTTACGTGTCAGTTTCTTATATGTGTTGGGCCTTTCGTCGCTTAGGCATAAAAGCTTCGGTTAAAGGCGAAATTCAGCAATGGCTTTATTAAGGACATTCCCATGAAAGAAATTAAGTTAAATTTGCCATTATCCGAATCCGATGTTCGAAACCTTAAGCAAGGCGATATGGTTTTGCTTTCGGGTACAATATTCACTGGCCGCGATGCAGTGCACAAACACTTGTACGATGGAAAAACCATTCCTGTTTCGTTCACTGGTTCTGCAATTTACCATTGCGGCCCCGTTGTAGTGAAAGAAAACGGGCAATGGATTGTGCGAGCTGCAGGCCCCACTACAAGCACACGCGAAGAACCTTATCAGGCTACAATTATCGAAAAATTCGGCGTCAGGGCTGTTATTGGCAAAGGCGGAATGGGGCAAAAAACTCTAGAAGCCTGCCAAAAATTTGGGTGTGTTTATTTGCATGCCGTAGGCGGAGCAGCGCAGGTGCTGGCCGAAAAAATTGTTCGAGTTTCAAACGTATATATGCTCGAAGAATTTGGCTCCCCCGAAGCCGTTTGGGAGCTTGAAGTCAAAGATTTTCCCGCCCTTGTTACCATAGACACACACGGAAAAAGCTTGCACAACGAAGTCACGGCATCAAGCCAACTCGTGCTCGACAAACTCATTGGAAAATCAAAATAGGTGAATTTGAAATGGAAAAAATAGTTATCATTGGCTCAGGTCCTGCAGGCCTTACTGCTGCAATTTACTCCGCACGTGCAGCACTTCAGCCAATTGTGATTGAAGGATTGCAGCCTGGTGGTCAGCTGACCACGACGACTGTAATTGAAAATTGGCCCGGCTTTAAAGAAGGAATTGACGGAACAAAACTCATGCAAGAAATGCGCGCTCAAGCTGAACATGTCGGTACCCGATTCAAACACGGCCAAGTCGATAAAATTGAAAAACTCGCAAACGGCAGCTTCAACATTATTATAGATTCTGAAGTCATTAATTCAAAAGCCGTGATTGTAGCAACTGGAGCCAGCGCTATTACTCTACCGCTTCCGCAAAAAGACAAACTTATGGGCTACGGCCTTTCAACATGCGCAGTTTGCGACGGATTTTTCTATCGCAATAAAAAAGTTGCTGTTGTTGGCGGAGGCGATTCGGCCATGGAAGAAGCGCACTATTTAGCAAAATTAGCTGCCGAAGTGACATTAATTCACCGCAGCGATTCTTTTAGAGCTAGTAAAACTATGCAAGATCGTGTGTTAAATCACCCTAAAATTAAAGTATTAACGAATACAAATGTTATAGACACATGCGCCGATGCCAACGGTCTCACCGGAATCATTTTGCAAAATAAATCTGGCGAAAAAACAGAACTTGCCGTAGACGGACTTTTTATGGCCATAGGGCACACGCCTAACACGTCGTTTTTAAAGGGCCTGGTTGAAATGGACGACAAAGGTTACTTGCTCACCAAAAACGGCACTCACACCAATGTGGATGGTATTTTTGCAGCAGGCGACGTCGAAGACAAGCTTTACCGACAAGCAATTACCGCTGCTGGCAGAGGTTGCCAAGCGGCTTTGCAGTGCGAAAAATGGGTTGAAGGTCTGCATTAATACAAATTATTTTTTTTGGCCAAACCCAAAATCCACGGTTTAATTAAACTTGATTCAGCAAGTTTAAAAGTTATATTTGAGTTTAAAAAATCACAAAAAAGTAACTAAAGAACCACCGGCACCACCACGTTGACACCACTGTGGTTCAAACGATAGAAGAACAAAAGCAGGAGTCTGCCAGAGAGTTTTGAAGCCGTCGATTTTAAGTTGTTGAGCTTGGCTAACAGTGTTTGTTTTACAATCTTTTTGAATCAAAAAACACAGAATAAAAATACGAATAAAAGGCAGTGGTTGCCGCGGACATTTTAATCTGCGGTTTTCGGCTTCGCGCATTAAAATTCTGACCTGCCTGGCTCTTAGTATCGAACTTAACCCTCGCTCCGTTGTTAAACTTTGCAGCGATTCGATATTTTGAAACCTACGAGTTTTGATTTCCGCATAGCAAGTTTGGAGACCGTCATTTGCCAATCGGTTAAAAATGCGATCGATTTCACCACCACTCACCAACCGATTGCGCGCTTCTACAGACCAACCAATATTTTGAAAATAGCTATCGACAATATTTTCGCCTGCTCTGCCAAACCCAGATCTTAAGTGTCTTGCTGTTGAAAGTACCGACTGCAGTCTCATGACACCTCCTGTCAATTCAACTTTTCTTAGCGCAGCTCATTTCAAAATGGAGAAATTGTCCAAAAACTTAACAAACAGTCAGAAATCGGACGTGAGTTAGACAATACAAAACGGCTATTCAGTAATGAAAAAAAAATTCGCATTGTGGATAAAATGTGGATAACTCTAGTTTGGCCTTTGAGCCAAATTCAAAATAAACTGGACTTGCGTTGATCAATTACTACAAAATCACACAGATTCTGAGAACCTTTAAGGTGTGGATAAGTCTAATGGGCGAGAAATGAAACCTCAGGGTACAGGCGTGTCTTAAATTTGTCAATAAGCGGCTTGCACTCTTTCACTGAGATCTCATTTTTTCTTGACTTCGCCAATACTTAATGGCAATGCCACCGGCCAGTGCCTGTTGCAGGGCTCCTGCCCTTCAAACCAGCAAGGAAAATTCATGTCAAAACTCAAAGTTCCATCACAAGTGAGCCCAGGCGTACACGCCTCTGTGCTTGAGTCGCTCAGAACATCACTCGAAGCATTAAAAGCAAGCGGCCCTCGACGCGAAGAAGTTCTGCAAATTCGAGTACGAGACTGGCGTCTTACAACAGACGAAGGCCGCCCTTGCCTGCAAATTGACCTCGACAAGGGGTATCCGCAGGTTCCTCCTTTTCCGCCATTTTCCGTTGAAACTTTTTTAAAACCTATTTTGCCCGAAACCCGCATGTCGCTCGACACATGCATGGAAATTCATCATTGGCTTCTCGAAAGTAAAGCGCTGGACAATTTTGACGACGAGCTTTGCGTTCAAGTGGGCTCACCAGGCCCTGAACCCACCCTGCGCGAATGCCCCGATTTTTGCGCCAGCGTTGGCCTCATGGTAAGAGTGGAAACTCAAATTCCCGTGAGCGATAGAAGTAAATTTACCGCTAAACTTACAGCTGTATTAGGCACGGAAAAAGCGCTAATACTTGTTTTATCTGAAGGCTCCATCGACGTGGAAATTCCGGTACTTCAAATCAAAACAGCCCATGCTCTCCCGTTTCATGTGGGAGCGAAAAATAAAAAATCGCGAAAGAAGGGGTGACAAACTTTCTTCTGGAAGCTACACGATTGAACTGTGCTAAACTTGTCCGCCGTGGAGAGCTTCCTCGGCGCACTCTGTTTTTGTCACACTCCCAAGCCGAGATTGAGGGTTGAGAATGCAAATTGACTTAAAGCGTGTCATTGAAGCTGTTGGTAAAGAAAAGAATGTCGATCGCGATTTGTTGCTCAGTGCGCTTAAAGAAGCGATACTTACGGCAGCAAAAAAACATTTCGGCGATTGTGTTTTTGAAGCGAAATTCAATGAAGAAACCGAAGAAATTGAACTGTATCGCTACCGCGTTGTTGTAGCCGCAGAACTTTTCACCAATCCGTTGCGTGAAATTTCTATGGCAGACGCAGTAAATATGGATGAATCTCTGCAATTGGGCGACGAAGTGGGCGAAAGCTTACCTACCGACCAACTCGGACGCATTGCAGCGCAGGCTTCTAAACAAGTCATCGTTCAAAAAATGATGGAAGCCGAAAAAGAAAAAGTCATCAAAGATTTTCGCGATAAAAAGCATCAGCTTGTCACGGGTCAAGTGCGTCGCTTCGATAAAGCCGACCTCATTATCGACCTCGGCACGAGCGAAGGCGTTTTACCCATTCGCGAACAAATTCCTGGCGAAAAATATAAAATTCGCGACAAAATATCGTGCTATTTGCTCGATGTTAAAAAGTCGACTCGCGGACCCCAAATTGTTCTTTCTCGCGCACATCCCGAAATGCTCGTGCGCCTTTTTGAGCAAGAAGTAGCAGAAATTGCTGAAGGCACCGTTGTCATTCAAAGTGCAGCTCGCGACCCCGGAAGCCGCTCCAAAATTGCTGTATTCAGCAATGAGCCTTCCGTCGATCCCGTTGGTGCCTGCGTGGGCATGAAGGGCGCTCGAGTTCAGTCAATCGTTCAAGAGCTCCGTGGCGAAAAAGTTGATATTATTCCTTACGATCGCGACCCTGCACGATTTGTTTGCAATGCTTTAGCTCCTGCTGAAGTTTCCAAAGTCATTGTGAACGAACGCCTTCGGGTGATGGAAGTCGTTGTTCCAGACGACTTTTTATCTCTTGCAATTGGCAAACGTGGACAAAACGTACGGTTAGCTGCTCAGCTTACTGGCTGGAAAGTCGACATTCGTTCTGAATCAAAAATGCGTGAGTTAGTGCAAGAATACAAAACTGTATTGGCACAAATTTCAACCTTGGGCGAAATGCGAGCCGAAATTCTTGTCAACGAAGGCTACAAAGACCCAGCCGATGTTGCTCGTATGGAAGCAAAAACTCTCGTTAAAATTTTACGTCTAACTCCTGAAGAAGCCGAACAAGTTTTAGCCGGAGCATCTGAATTAGCGGCTAAATCAGCACGTAAAACAGACGACGACGCAGACACTGAATTCGATTTCGCGCTGGCAACTGAATCTGATGTTGCAGAAATGGAAAACAAAGAAGAGAACGCCCTCCATAATTTGGTGGCTAAAACTCGCCCTGCACCTCAACTCGACCCCGATAAAATCGATCCCCGCGCCGTTCCAAACGAACGTTTATCCTATTGGATGAAACTGCGCGGCGTGGGCGAATCTACAGCTGCAGTGATTCACACTGCCGGATTCTCCGATTATGCCGCGCTGGCGAGCGCGTCACCTGACGATATAGCCGTACGCACGGGTTTACCTTATAAATTTTCCGGAAAACTGCATGCAGAAACTTCCAAGATCGTTGGACGCTGATTCAAATTCAGCTGCCCTCATCCGCGCCGCACTAAAATCTGATGTCCGTGCTCTTTGGAGCAGCGGTACGTTTCTGGTGCCTCATTTTCCAGCACACGCCTCGCTTTTAAAGGCATTGAGCTACGCACGTCATTGCCGAAAATTGTGCAGCGGGCTCGAAAACATCGAAGAAATGTTAAAGCGTGAAGAACAAGGCTTTGCTGCGCTCAAAACAAAAGGCGCTGCAAATCCGAGTCAACGCGTTTCTCGTATTTTATTGATGAGTTCCGACGGCACGGAACGACTGTACAGAGCGTGCGAATCGCTTTTGAAACGCCATGAAGAACGAGTTTTGGGCATGCGCCTCGAAATGAATTCTGACGAAATGGGAAATATGTTTTTTGGAAAAGAACGAATGGTAAAAGTGATGATGGTTGAACACAAAGATTTTGTTACACATGTGTTAAAATCACTCGTCGCCGAACCAGACTTGGAAACGGAACAGAGGCAATTTTAAAAGAGTTGCCTCTAAATTGTTTTGAAATTAGAAAACATCTGCTATGAGTCTGTTGCTTCCAGCCGCGAGGGCCGGATGTTCGGAGCTCATCTTACGATTTGAGCGGGTAGTTAGTTTAAGGTCAGGAGCGGGCTTGAATGAGTCGAATTAGGGTATTGGATTTGGCAAAAGAGCTTGGGCTCGATACCAAGTCAGCAATTGTCAAGCTTCAGGACATCGGTGTCCAAGTGAAAAATCACTTCAACGCCATCTCCGACATTGAGGCTGATAAACTCCGTATGTTTGTGCGCTCCGGTAAATCACCGGATAAAGAAGCAGCTGGAAAATCGTCGGCGAAAGTTATCATCAGACGACGTGTGGTTGAATCCGCTACGGCCGATTCTGCTGAAAACGAAGCAGGCCATACATCTGCGGTTTCAGACGAAGCACACGAATCAGCAGCTCCTGCAAATGCAGCTGCCACACCTGAATCTCAGGTTCGTGATGCAACTCGCAACGCAGCTCAATCTTCAGACACTCGTGCACAGAGCTCAACTGAGTCTGTGTCCGCAGCGTCTCAAGAACGCGTCTCGGAGCCCACTCGGTCTGCAGCTACTGCAACACCGGCTGCCCGTGCCAGCGCTTCTACTTCATCGGGAGCGTCGCCATCTGCTGCCGCACCTCAAGCAGGAGCCATTAGCGCACCTGCTGCTGCGGCCCCAAGCGCATCACTATCAAATATTTCTGCGGCAAATGTTTCAGCAAAAGCTGCTTCTGGAGCCGGTTCATCCGCTCCTCGCGCAACTGCGCCAGGAGCGTCCGCTGAAGCTGGATCTGCAGATTCTTCTGCAAAAGCACCAGCTGCAGCACCAAAAATTGAAGGCGCAGTTATCGTGCGTCGCGCTGAGCCAGTAGCTCCTCCTCCGAGTAGCCATTCCATGGGAAGCGGAATTTCAATCAATACCAGAGGCTCCACTTCGTCTGGAGGCGTAGGCCAGCGTCCTAGCCCCATTCAAATTGGCGGACAAGGGCAATCTGGAAACACCTTTAGGCCTGGCGATCGCTTTGGCGGACCCAGACCCGCAGGCGGAATCGTCGGCGATGGTGCGCGTTCTTCAAATGTTTATCACGCAGGACAAGGTGGTTCGAGCACCGGTTCTGGAATTCAATTGCGTGGAGCCATTCAGCCACGCGGTGAAGGCGGCGGCGAAGGCGGCGGCATTCAAGTGCGTCAACCAGGTCAGTGGGGCGGAAATAGCGGCGGCGCAGCTGCGGGCAGTCGCGGACCCTACGTAAGTCGCGAAGGCGGCGCAGGCGGTGGCATTCGCCCGGCAGGCTCTTCTCCCTTTGGTGCTCCTCGTCCTGGGGGCTCAGGCCCCATGGGCGGCCAACGTCCTCCATTTGGGAGTAGCGGCGGCGGTGCTGGTGGAATTTCAACCGATACAGCGCCTACAAAAGACGGTCCTTCTCGCGCAACACGCGAAAAAGACAAAGAAAAAGAAATTCAAAAACGCCGATTGCAAGAAGAAGAAAACCGTCGCCTTGGCAAAGCAGCTAAGAGCCGAACTGGTACACCAGGCCAAGAATTCGAAGAATTCGAAGGCGAGTTTATTCCAAGTGGCGAAGACGGCGAAGTCGTTCCAGTCCGCACCATGATTCCAAACCGCCGACGTGGCTCCAGTGCTATGGCTCGCAAGAGAGACTTGCGCCGCCAAGAGCCTGCGAACCCCACAAAAGCGTCCAAAATGGTTGTGCGCGTCGATGGTCACATTTCAGTTGCCGACTTGGCTGCCGGAATGAGTCTCAAAACTTCTGCACTCGTAAAATCGCTCATGAAACTCGGCATGTTGGCCACATTTAACCAACAAATCGACGTCGATACAGCGACACTTGTAGCTCAAGAATACGGCTTTGAAGTTCAAAATACAGCAGTTAGTATTTCGGATATTTTGAACACCAAAAAAACCGATAAAACGGACACAAGTCTTACAGACCAAAACAGTCGTCCACCCGTTATCACCATTATGGGTCACGTTGACCATGGTAAAACCTCACTCCTCGACGCTATTCGTTCTGCAAAAGTTGCCGACGGCGAAGCGGGCGGTATTACTCAACACATTGGTGCGTATCAGGTTGAACACAACGGCAAGAAACTCACGTTTCTCGACACTCCGGGACATGAAGCATTTACTTCCATGCGCGCGCGTGGAGCTCAGCTCACAGATATCGTGATTCTCGTTGTGGCTGCTGACGACGGCGTCATGCCTCAAACAATAGAAGCTATTTCTCATGCAAAAGCTGCAAATGTACCAATCATTGTAGCAGTGAATAAAATGGATCGTCCGGGCGCAAGCCTTGAAAAAATCCAGCGTGAACTTTCGACTCATAACGTAACTCCAGAAGAATGGGGTGGTGAAGCCATTTTCATTCCGTTGTCGGCAAAAACCCGTGAAGGTATTCCTGAGCTTCTTGAAGCGCTTTTATTGCAGGCAGAAATGCTTGACCTGAAAGCTGCTGAAGAAGGCTTGGCATCGGGTATTGTTGTGGAGTCCAAACTCGACAAGGCTCGCGGCCCCGTGTGCACAGTCATCGTAACTCAAGGTACTTTAAAGCAATCTGACTGGGTTGTGGCAGGAACATCTTACGGTCGCGTGCGCGCCATGTTTAACGACAAAGGCGAAAAACTCTCCATTGCGTTACCCGCCATGCCAGTAGAAATCATTGGTATGTCTGAAGTTCCTGCAGCAGGCGATACTTTCAACTGCGTTGTAAACGACTCCATTGCTAAAGAAGCCGTGGCATACCGCATCGAAAAAACCCGTCAAAAAGAGCTTTCTAGCCAGACTAAAACTTCCTTGGAAGATTTGTTGGCTCGATTGGGCGAAGACTCTACAAAACCTAAAGAACTTGCACTCATTGTGAAGGCAGACACTCACGGTTCTGTAGAAGCCATCCGTCAGTCTTTGACTAAGCTCGATACTCCAAAAGTAAAAACGCGCTTTATTCACTCAGCTGTTGGTGGAATCACTGAAACTGATATTTCTCTTGCACAAGCATCCGATGCTTTGGTTATCGGATTCAATGTGCGTCCCGACCGCGCTGCTGCGACTCGGGCCGAAAAAGAGAAAATTACAATTCAGTGCTTTAACATTATTTACGAGCTTATCGACGCAGTTCAAAACGCCATGGTTGGCAAACTTGCGCCAGTGAAATCGGAAAAACTTTTGGGTCATGCCGAAGTTCGCTCCCTTTTCTCTGTGCCTAAAATCGGCATGGTTGCTGGTTCTGCAGTCACTGACGGTAAAATTGTGCGCAACGCTCACATTCGTGTTGTGCGCGACAATATCGTCATTTACACAGGCCGTGTGGGTTCATTGCGCCGCTTTAAAGACGACGCAAAAGAAGTTGTACAGGGCTTTGAATGCGGTATTGGCGTAGAAAACTACAACGACCTCAAAATCGGTGATGTTCTTGAAGCCTTTGTTATCGAAGAAACAGCTGCAACTTTGCACTAAAGGTGAAATAAGCGGCTTTTCAATTTACTTTGACGAGCCGCTTATTTCCTTGAACAATTTCTTCAGTTTTATTCATTGTTTTTTTTGACCGAGATTGCGCATTTTTATGTCTAGTAAACGACTTCTTCAGATAGCAGAGCAAATCCGCGAAATCATTTCTATGATGATTGTTCGTGGAGAAGTTGCTGATCCTCGCGTGCGTTCCGTTACCGTAACAAGCGTGAAAATGACTCCCGATTTGCAAACAGCACGCATTTATTTCTCTGTGATGGGCGATACCACTTCGCGCGAATCAGCCGAAAAAGGCCTGGCCAAAGCTTCGGGCTTTTTGCGGCGTTCTATTGGCGAAGCCTTAAAACTTCGGTACACGCCTGAACTCGTATTTTTCTTCGATGAATCTATTGAGAGAGCTGCGCGTATTGCAACTTTACTCACAAAAATTCGCAACGAAGACTCCGAAGAAAATTAAATCACATGACATCAAAAAAGGATGGGTTTGAATGAACTCCACCGCAACAACAGCACCACAACTTTGTGGTTTATTATTGATCGACAAACCTTTAGGGCTCACGAGCCACTCTGTCGTTGCGCGATTGCGCAGAACACTTCAAATCGATCGCGTGGGACATTTGGGCACACTCGACCCTTTTGCCACGGGCCTTTTACCAATAATGATTGGCGGAGCAACACGCTTGGCCGATGAAATTATGGACGGCGAGAAAGGGTATATTTTTGACCTTTTTTTGGGCCAAGAAACAGACACCCTCGACCCCAGCGGGCAGACCATTGCAACTGCCGAAGTGCCTTCGCAATGGCAAGAAAACCTGAAGTCTGTTTTGCCTCAATTTACGGGCTCAATTATTCAAGTTCCACCTGCTTATAGCGCACTTAAAATGAACGGAAAACCGCTTTACGAGCACATGCGTGCCACCGGAAAACTTCCTGCAGACATTGCCACTAAAACACGAAATGTAGACATCCACAGCATTAAAGTTGAAGCATTAAGCTCCAATACGGCAACACTCAACGTTATTTGCGCAAAAGGCACCTACATTCGTTCTTTAGCCCGCGATATTGCCGTTGCATTAGGTACCGTGGGGCACTGCAGCGCTTTAAGACGCACGTTGGTTGCACCGTGGAAAGTTGAAAACGCCCTAGCCTTCGACATTGATAATTTGGATGCCGGAGTTTTAAAATCTAACATTTTGCCTCCAGAGGCCATGGTGCCCCAGTTGCCACTTAAAGATCTCCCCCGGGAATTCACGCGCCCGCTTTGTGTCGGAAATGTATTCCAGATGGAACGCCATGTTTGGCCCGAAGCAGAGGCCGGTTTTTTCCTTGCAAGAATCGAAAATCACTTGTTTCTTTCTGAAATCACTGTTGGTGTGGCCGAAGTTTTGACAGTGCGACCCCGCAAAAAAATTTCTTGAGTGCTTTAGCTCTCTTGCCAGAAGCGTAAAAATATATGATTGACTGCCTTAGGATTCCTCCCTACGAGCTGTAATACAAATCGCAGAAAATAAAGTCCGGCAAGGCGCGAGGAGTCGAGTCGAACGACGTGTGCAGAGACGCACACAAGTGAGCGAGACGACGATGCAACGCAACCG
>JAYTOT010000263.1:0-1455 GCA_043747645.1 Pseudomonadota bacterium
CGGTCTAATTTTTCCGCAAAAACTAGATACTGAAGACATAAAGGTGTCTTTAAAAAACTCCCATGAAACCAATCCACGCATCTGAGACAGAGCGGATCCAGTCGGGGCAGAAGCTCCAAATACGCCATTCAAGGCATCTTCTGCAGCGCCACCGCCCGAATGGTCGTGCAATTTTGCAACAGTTAAAAACAAATTTCTGGCGTTAAAACTCCTAATTCTTGTTTTCTTCGTCTTTATTTTAGAAGTATCAAATATTCGGTAAATTTTATTTACAGGTCCGTTGAGATGTGGTAATATTTGTCTTAGACTGGCGGGTACTTGTTCGACATATCTTTTCCTTTCATTAGTAACTGCAATAATAAATATATATTAATTATTGGTTTTTTTCAATTAATGTCGATGTTTATTATTTCGTAGGAAAGCTTATCTATCTCTTTTTATCGACCGCCAAAGCTCATATTCTCTGCGCGTCTAAAGCACTAAGGCTCCGAACACGCAAAGCGCTCCAAAGGTAGGATCTTTTTCTTAACTTAAGTGCATTGGGTGCAAAGTAAATGGCTTTACAAATGAACCCAAAAGTGTGTCTACTAAAATCTGATAATACCCTTTAACTGTAGGCGAACTTACCATACATTCTCGCGCAATATTCGTGTACTGAACCAATTCTGTATCTGCAATTGCCGCAATACGCAAAAATTCTGAAAAGGCACCTAAATTTCGAGTCAAGGCTTCTTGGGCGATTTCTTCTTTCAAATAATCCTCAACATATCCTTTCATAAATAATTCTGAATTTTGAATATTTAAATGAGATGGCAAATTGCCCCGGTTGAGATATTTTAAAAACATATTCTTGCTCTGCCATTCGCTGGTTTGAGAAAGTTCAAAAAAAGTCATTCCAAACATTTCAAACTTTGCTGCCCTGCCCCCTAGCAAATTGGCGTGCCCACGCTTTACTTTTCGAGCACTAGAGCCGCACAAACCGAATGTGTAGCCATGCTCTTCAATTAAAAAATGAACTTCATCTAAGAGCGCTGGAACTTTCTGAATTTCGTCTACAATCACTAATTGGTTTTTTGAGTGTGCCAACACTTGCTCACGAAAAATTTTTGGATTTTGGGTAAACAAAACGAACAAATCAGACTTCAGGAGGTCAAAACGCAAAGCCTCTGGGTACATTTTACGTAACAAAGTGCTTTTTCCCGTTTGACGGGCGCCCCACAGAAAAAACGTATATTCATTATTTACAGGCATTTGCAGAGCTCTAGTGAACATTTAAACCACCGTTTTAAAATAGCATGCTATATTAAAACAGCCTTTTAAATTAGGAGCAAATGCGGGTGAGAAAATGCTAATACCAATCGCAGAAAATAAAGTCCGGCAAGGCGCGAGGAGTCGAGTCGAACGACGTGTGCAGAGACGCACACAAGTGAGCGAGACGACGATGCAACGCAACCG
>JAYTOT010000264.1:0-8564 GCA_043747645.1 Pseudomonadota bacterium
ATATGCTAGACTTTGTGCAACGTACATTAGATGCACTAGGTGATAAATATGTAAGGAGATATTCCATAGAATGCCTTACTTAAAGTGATGAATGTGGGGACCACAATAACTCTGCGTTGCAAATGCAAACGAACAGCTCTTGCCAATACCATGCGCTCTACATCGCGCCCTTTGCGAATCAAATCATCTACTGTGTCATGATGAGTCACTTGAGCAACATCTTGTGCAATAATGGGCCCAGCATCTAAATCTTGCGTCACATAATGAGCAGTGGCACCAATGAGTTTTACACCTCGTTCGAATGCTCTGTGATATGGGCTAGCTCCAGCAAAAGCTGGTAAAAAAGAGTGGTGAATATTTATAATATTACCTTTATAATGTGTTAAAAAATTGGCTGATAATACTTGCATGTATTTTCCAAGTATTATGAGTTCAATATTAAATTATTGCATTAATTTTAATTGAATTTCTTCTGATTCTAATTTGGAATCAGCCTCTATTGGGGTGTAATAAAATTCAATTCCGTTCGATTCTACATAGTTTTTTAAATTTTTATGATTGCTAATAATGAGCGGAATTTCGCAATTCAATTCTTGAAGCGATCTGCGGTGCAGTAAATCGACTAAGCAATGATCTTGTTTGCTCACCCAAATACAGACGCGTGGTGGCTTAGATGCGTTGTGCAGCGACCATTTTAAATATTCCAAGTTAGACAAGCTGGGTGTAGAAAAATGTGTCTGGAGCATTTCTTCCACAAGGGAAAACTTTTGAGGTTCGTTGAGGCTGTGTTCTGAAGGATAAGTCCATTCTAATCGAGCGCAAAAAATTCCGGTTGTCGCATCGCTGTGAAAATCAGCGTCCGTGATATTGCCGCCAGAATGAGTTACAAAAGAAGCAAAATGGACCACTAGCCCGGGAGAATCTGAGCAAGTCACTTGCATGACAAACTCTTGCAGATCAACGTTATTTTGCATTAAAAAAAGCCCTCAATGAGGAGTCTCACTGCTTAATTATTTAGGGCTGAGGGTACCACGAACGCGTTGCGAAAAGGTTCTTACTGCTTCCTGCAGAGTCTGCCCTTGGTCTACCAATTGACGCACTTCGGAGGCTTGCAATAAGTCGCTCATGAGTTCGTTGAGGTCGAGTTTTGGTGACAGTGCACACTTGCCGGTGTTTTCTAATGCATCCGCTGCGGCATTAAGTTCGGCAACGGTGTAATTTTGAGCCAAGTCTTTGAGCGATTTGAGGTCCATATTATCCTTTCAAAATGCCGTGAGAATTTAAAAATTCTCGCAGGCCTTCTTCGCGCGTGGTAGAAATGGAATCTATTATTTTTCCATCTTTAACAATGGCTAAAGTAGGAAGATTTTCAATATTAACTGCACTACGCGCTTCAACATTATTTTCGGCATCGACTTTAAATAAGTCTATTTGTGCTTCTGCCGCAACTCTTTTGAACATAGGTAATGCCATGCGGCACGAGCCACACCAGGTGGCATAATAATCTACAAGTGCTAATTTTGAATTCGAAATGGAACTTGCAAAATTGGAATCATTTAATTCAATAGCTTCAGTCATGTGTAAATTTAATCCTTATTTACGGTGTTTTTTACATTGCGGCGTATAGAAACTCGAGCGTATTTTCGGCTGTTTTTGCGCGAACTGCGCTTAGCAATTTTCTTTTTTGATTTTCCTTGGTCAGATGTCAATCGTTCGTATTGCCCAGAACCCAAGGCTACAGAAAGAGTGAGAGTTTGACCTTTGTTTAATTTTGAATTCGCCTTGAGTGACGGATTAGACTTCAAAATACTTTGAGTGCTGAGGCCATAATGTTGTGCAAATTGGGCAAGGGATTCGCGCCTGCGCACGCGGGCCACAACGGGGTGATAAAGCGATGGCTCTGGCAAATCGTCAATTGCAGCAACAGCATCGGCATAAACATTTTCGGGCACAACTACATTATAGCTCTTGTTTTTGCTTGTAGAAGGAGGAGTAATTCCAAGACGAAGTTCCGGGTTGAGCCCTTCAATAACAGATTTATCTATATTAATGGCTTTAGAAAGATCTGACAAAGCCACGCTGCGCTCTAGTTTTAGCGTTTTAGTTTTTATGGCTCTGCTGCCTGCAGACACTTCAAATCCAAATTTAGTCGGATTTTTGGAAATAATCATCGCTGCAATTAACTTTGGAACATAATTTCGTGTTTCGTTAGGCAAAAACCCGCCTTCTGAAAGCGTGAAAAAATCTGCGGCATCGCCAGCTCTAATGGCCTTTCCAACACGCCCTTCTCCGGCATTGTAACTTGCAGCTGCAAGATGCCAATCTCCGAAAAGTGAATACAAGTAAGTCAAATAATCTACCGCAGCTTGAGTGGCTTTAACGGGATCGCGGCGCTCATCAACAAAATCTGTAATTTTTAAATTAAATTTTTTGCCAGTGGCACTCATAAATTGCCAAGGGCCTGCAGCTCGTGCACTGCTAAACGCACGATTATTAAACCCCGATTCAATCATCGATAAGTAAACAAGGTCTTTGGGTAGTCCATTTTTTTCAAGCACCGGTGCCATTAACGGAACAATATCTTCAGCCCTACGAAGCCAAGTCACAAATACTTTGCGGCCTCGGGTTTGGAAATAATCCATCCATTTTAACACATCGTCATTAATAACGACCGGATAATCAAAGCTAGACACGTCTAAAACAGGGAACAACAGTCGCATAAATTCTTGACTTCGTGCTTCGGCTAGTGCTCTGCGCAAGTGACTGTGTTTTTTATAGCGATTTGAGTTTGCAGCGAGCCAACGTGCCTCAAATTGGCTTCGCCAATCGGCCATATAAATACTGTCTTCGCAAAGAGGAAAATGCCCTTCAATTGATTGAATTGCAGAGCTTGAATCTGGAATTAATTCAGCAATTTCTTCGGGGCTTTTTTCACTGTCTTTGTCTATTGCTTCTTTTTCAGAATCTGCTTTTAAATTTTCATCAACAATTGGTTCATCTGCTTCAAGCATATCTTCTGAATCGTCGTCTGCTGAACTTGATGTTGAATTTATTTGCGCAGAATTCTTAACAACCGAAGAAGTTGTTTTTTTTATATTTGTAGAATTTTTTAGATTTGTAGAATTTTGTTTTTGAGGCACAGCGGTGATTCCAGCATGAATCACAGTCTCACTCAACTCATATGTGTTTTCTACTGTACCGACTGTCTTGACTTGTTTTTCCATTTTAAGAGGGTCAAGCAAAACGCTATCACGATTTTGATTGGTTGATTGGCAAGCGGAAATTGCAATAAATGCAAATAAACTAGCTCTAGAAAGGGAAGAAGTTAGAAATTTATTTTCTAATAACCTTTTTTCAAAAAAAGAATCATTGGTTCTTTTCGAGTGGTGTTGTTTAAAATTTAAATTCGACATTCTGCGGTCTCCTGGCAATTTTCAATTCCACGGCAAAGCGCAATTGAATGATATATCCTTTGCACCAGAGAGGGGCAGAGGAGCATTAAGCATCCTTCCTACCCCAGTCGGTGAGCGAAAACAATTAGAGTTTCAGAGTTGACTTTACCTTGTCTTGCGTCAGGGTAACACCTACAAATCAATTATTTGCATGGGAGCACAGAAGATGTCGGAAATTTGTGTGTCAAAACTTAAGGTATTGCCAATTCTAAAATCTGCTGAAGGCAGTGATTGCGGCCATTTACAAAATAATTGCATGTCGTCAGTGCACCTGACTCAAAAGATTGAGTTTATAAATATTTCGCCGCAATATTTTGTTGAAAATAATAAAGATGTTCAAAATTGCACAGAAATTGCTCCCGGCATGAGAATTCAACTGACTCATACTGGTCAATTCCAATGCACTTCCTGTGGAAAAAGCGCAAAAAAGCTTTTTGAAGCCTATTGTTATCCTTGTTTCATCAATAAAGCTTCGGCAGATCGCTGTGTCATGAGCCCCGAAAAGTGCCATTATTTTAAAGGAACATGCCGAGAACCACTTTGGGGAGAATCTTTTTGTTTTCAACCGCACTACGTTTATTTGGCTTTTACCGATAAATTTAAGGTTGGAATCACGCGAGAAAATCAAATTCCTACCCGATGGGTCGATCAGGGGGCAACAATGGCATCACCCATTGCAAAGGTCACATCTCGGTTTCAGGCAGGAATAATCGAAAAATTGCTGTCTGCCATAATATCAGACAAAAGCCATTGGCTTAAAATGCTGCAAGGTGGCAATGTAGCCCCAAGTGTTTCGGATTTTAAAAACGAAAAATTAAGAATTTTAACCGCACTGCGCGAATCAAATGAATTTAAATTAGGCACAATAGTTGTTCCACTGCCCGCTCATCTTGAGCTAGATTCCAATATTGAACTTTTAGATGGTTCTCCAATTATTTCAATAAATTTCCCGATTCAATGTGAAACAAACAGAAAACACAATTCTTTAAATTTAGATAAAACTCCGGTAATAGAAGGAGAAGTACTTGGTATAAAGGGGCAATATCTTATATTTGAACATGGAGTCGTAAATATAAGGCGCCATGAAGGGTATATTGCTAAAGTCAAAATAAATTAAAATACGCGACTGCGACTGCTGTGACTCCGATTGCTGTGGCTGCGAGTGAGACCGTACAAAACCAATTCCTCAAATTTATTTTTATCCAGTGGTAAAAGGTGTGTTGAATAACGAAACGATTTCATGCGCCGGCGCAGGTTCCACAATAGCGCCTCGATAAATAGTATTCGCAGGCGGTAGACCGTATCAAATGCTAAATTTGAAAGCAATACATGATCAAACTTGCGTCGCAAAGCCGTAAGGTAACGTTGCTCTGTGGCTTCTCGCCAGGTCTCTACAACAATGAGCCATTTCCAATTGCGCTGTGCCGATTTAGACAATCCTGCAAAATGTCCGCCATAAATGCCGGCAAAACGGAGCGCATATAGTTTTCGAGCTGCGGTGCGTACTTCACCACAAAGTCTAGTTTCTTCCACTGTGCGCTTAAAGGGGCTTTTGTGCCAAGCTTCTATAATGCGCCAATAGTCGTCTAAGGAGTTTCTGCGCAGTTGTTCCAGGCACTCAATAATTGAAAAATTACGCGCAATACTTGCGAGTTTTACAAATTCCTGACGTTCCGTGAGCCATTGCCGCGTGGGCAATTCAACAACGTAACGAACCGTTGCAGGCCTACGTTTTTCTAGAATATCAATGCGTAAATCACTGGTCACAAGTAAACTAGACCCATCGGCACTCATGCGTAAATTGGGATAATCTTCGGGTGAAACGCGCCTGACTTGAATGTCGCAGACTGCTGCTCTTTGTAATTCAAGCACTTTACGACGTAAAGCGTATATATCTCGTTCATCTAATACAGGGCCAACGTCTTCTGGTGGCAAATTGCGAGCCATGTCGAAGGCAATTGAAGTAAGTGTGCGAGCCACACGCATGAGCCCCACTTCCCAGGCAGCAAACAACATTTCTTTGAAACCAAAATGCCGTTGCAAGAGCGTACCAAAGCTATTGCGTGCAGAAATAGCATTTGCTGTAAGCGCCAATTGCGAAAGGCCGCGCAATGCAGCCTGAACTTCAATGCGCAAATCGATTCCATTTTCGCCCAAGGTGCGAATAAATTCTCCCACAAAACGCGTTAAACTGCCAGTACCAAAAGGAGCATTTAAAAATTTAACGAGATCGTCGTAAATTGTATCTGAGTGAAGAGCTTCGCTAGATT
This sequence comes from Pseudomonadota bacterium, assembly GCA_043747645.1. Lineage (GTDB taxonomy): Bacteria > Bdellovibrionota_B > Oligoflexia > Silvanigrellales > Silvanigrellaceae > JAYTOT01. The sequence continues at coordinate 5,723 of JAYTOT010000264.1, forward strand.
CAACCAAATGATAAAGGCTTGAATACACACCGCCAGCATCTCTCAATAACAGGCGATACAAAAGGTGCTTAAATTGATTACGGGCCTTTGATTCCCAAACAAAGCAGGGATTTAAATCGACCATCGAAATAGTGTCCGATTCATCGTCGTACAATATATTTCCGGGATGAGGGTCGGCCCAAACAACCCCTTTTTCAAAAACCAAATCGAGATACGCAGTAATAATAGAATCGGCAATTTCGCGCCGTTCTAAATATTTAGAATGAACAATGCGCGTTACTTTAATTCCGCGCATTCTTTCCATAACCACAACTGTGGGCAGCGAGAGATGATACAGTGGAATAGAAATACTGTTGTTGCCTTGCAGGGCATCGCGCACGCGCTGCGCATTTTTTTCTTCAAATCTGAAATCGAGTTCCGAAGTGCTTTGTTTGTAATAATTGATTACAGCACGTTCAATTGCCATTGCAATTCCGCTTAATTCTAAACACATTTCGGAATTTAAAGTAGAGTCTTCGGCACAAGCTTTTTGCGCTTTCTGACATAACAAAATGAGATGTTCGTATTGCGACTGCAATAATTCACTCAAGCCCGGCCGTTGAAATTTTATAAGTAAACTTTTAGAATGAAATTCCTGCGTGCCAAGTTCATTTAATTGAAATTCATACAGTGCGCCAACACTAGCACTCGCAAAATGTGACTGTGGGCGTTGCGGAAGTATTATGAATTTTGCAATAGAATTGAGCCTATCTTCTCTTAAGAAACCTTGCACGTAATCCCACGATTTTTGAATGCTCGGAAAAAGTCCGCCGGCATCATCCTGAGAAGTTCGCAATTCACGAGCCAAACTAGGCGGGCAAAGTTCAGCAATGACCTGCGAAATTTTAACGTAAAGTCCGCCCAATTCTTGCACAGCAATTGCAATTACCCGCCCTGTGCTCAATTGAGGTTGGGGCGTGCACGCAATAGAGAGGACTGCATTCAAGCAACTTTCACCTGGAATTGCCTGCACTGCACCGCTCAAAATGGGAAGCAAAACTTTTCCACGAGGGTCCGTGTCTAACAAATCTTTCAATTTTGGAATCACCTGATGGGTGTAAACAGCTCGCAAAATTAATTCTGAAAGGTCGTACAATGCATTTTTATCATCCTCCGAAAGCTCTAAAAGAGCTTTAAAAAAAGACTCTTTTAAGTTTGGAAAACTCTGAGCTGCCTTGGCAGAAATTGCCGGAAAAATGCTTAATGCTGCCGAAACCCTGTCTCCCAATTCGCCGAAACTGTCGCGCAGGACTTCGGGATGCGCTAACAAAACAATGATGCGTGGGTTGGCGGCAACTGCAAGGGCAATTTTTTGAATGCCGGGCGCAAGGAGCTCACGCGTGAGTTCGGGATTGTGCAGTAAATTCTGCGACATTTCTCTCAATAATTCTTCAAGTGAAGAAATAGATTCTTCAACTTTTTCTAAAATGATATCTGCATTTGGAAAAATCATATTGACAATATTTTTTGTCATTGCAAAGCGAATATTGAGGCTCGAATGTGTTGTCAGTGGCGATTGAGATACATTCAGCAATGCCTCCGCTAAAAATCGCGCTACAACCTCAGACCGTTCAGAAACAGCATGTGCCAAAGGTGTAACCCAGTCTACATTTCGACCTGCAAGTTGCTCTAGCAACTTTTTATTTTTCGCCAAATGGTTTGTATCAGAATGCTTTTTTTTTGGTTTTTTCACTGAAGATTCCTTTTCATCTCAATAATTATGACAGATATTGCTCAAAGTGCACAGTGACACAGTTGCTTCATTGCCAATTGGCGGCAGTATTTGCAGTTTTGCACCTATTTATGATGAAGTTAAAAAATACAAAGGTGCTTTGGTCAGTTGGGATATTGTGACTAAGCGCATCGAAAATGAGAAAAAAGTTGCCATGATTCAATCGATGGTTGAAGCAGCACCTGTGAATATTTTAATGGCTGATAGAGATCTCAAACTTACATTTATGAATCTCGCTAGTATCAGAACTTTGCGTACCATCGAAAAACTGCTTCCTAAACCCGTTGACCAACTTATGGGGCAATCTATCGATACCTTCAGCAGACAGCTCGCAAGAAATTTCGCGTGGAGTGAAAATAGTTGCCACAAATATTGAAGAAATGTGTGCATCTATCAAAGAAATCGCTCGTTCATCTTCTGAAGCTGCAAGTATGGCCAATGAAGCACTGAGTCGTGCTCATGAAACAAATGCCACAATTACGCAATTGGGAATCAGTATCCAAGAAATTAGAAATGTGATTAAAGTCATTAGTTCTATTGTACAACAAACCAATTTTTTGGCATTAAATGCAACTATCGAGGCCGCTCGCGCTGGCGATGCAGGACGAGGTTTTGCCGTTGTTGCAAATGAAGTCAAAGAACTTGCAAAACAAACTGCAAAACAAACTGCAAAAGCGACAGAAGACATCACAAATAAAATTGGTGCTCTGCAAAAAGATTCTGGCGCTGCTGTAGAAACAATTGGCTCCATTGGTCAAAACATTGAGAAATTAAACCGCATCGCAACTTCTATTACAGATGCAGTTGAGGAACAAAATGCAACTACAAATGAAGTAGCGCGAGTTGTTCAAGATTCTGCCCGTGGAGTATTGAGTATTGCAGAGACTGTGAAGAGTTTGTCAAAATCCGCTGCGGAGACAATCAACGGCGCTTATCAAACGCTTGAAGCAGCCACATCACTTGCAGTTATTGATCCATGCGATTGGTTCAAAACCTTCGCCTTTAGGCGAGGCGCTTTAGCATGTTCCCCTTTATGGTATAGCCTGTATGAACGCTCCTTTGGCCAGAGTC
>JAYTOT010000265.1:0-54695 GCA_043747645.1 Pseudomonadota bacterium
AGATGATTACGTAAAAATTACTCCTTCAGCCTGTATTGTTGTGTTGGCGTACAACGAAACAGACGAAGAAAATTTTCACACCATTTATGAGCTTCGAGAGCGGAGTTCAAACACTCTTTTTTCAGAAGACCTCAGAATTCATTTGCTTGAACTCTTAAAAGTTTCAAAATACCTAAAAAGTTATCCCGTCGAAAACACTCAAGATGTTATTTACTGGACTCGTTTTTTTAATTCAAAATCAAAAGAAGAATTGGAGACCTTAGCCATGGAACGACCCATTTTTGAAAAAGCCCACAAGGCGCTTCAATTTATTTCCAACGACCCTTCAGCCAAGCAAATGATAGAAGACAGAGCCAAAGCGGTAGCCAACTTTAGCACGGCAATGGATGCTTCAAGGGAAGAAGGCAAGCAAGAGGGCAGACTAGAAGGCAGACAAGAAGGCATCGAAAAAACTCGCCAGGAAGTCGTATTAAACATGCATGATGAGGGCATGAATGGAACCGAAATTGCACGAATTTTAAAAATTGACGTTGGCATTGTAGAAAAAATCATCGACCAGGTTTGATTACCGCAATCAGCTCACGACAATTGCATTCAGCGCCGTCACAAGCCAAGGCTATTTGATGTGGGAAGAGTTGTTTTGCAACTTCCGCATCTAAAAAAAATGCACTTGCGGTGCCTGCTCAGCCGCTTTCAGATAAACATTTAGTTCCGATTCATTGCGAGTCGTTCCAACAGTGCGGATTGTTTTTTGCACGACCTTATGGCCTGTTCTAACAGATTCGCAAATAACAATCTTTATATGGTCGGTTCCGTCGATTTGACGTCTTCTTATAAACATGGTCGAGGGCTATACACGACTTGCAAAAAGTGTGCATGAAGTCGAACCACTACATCGGTGTAAAATAATTAAATTTAGCTGAAACTATTAGAAAAATTTTAGCTCAACTTTAAAAAACTTTCTAATTCTAATTTATTTTCGCCATCCTGTTTGCCAATTTCTAATTGCCGATCCGTAGAATTTGCATTCAATATTGTCGAACGCGCCATGGGCCCCTCATCAAATTCCAAATACGAAACACTTAGGCTCTGCCAATGTGAACTCATTTGCCAAAGGGCGGCAGCACACATTTTACAGGGTTTTAATGTGCAATAAATATTTGTATTTTGGTCGAATTTATTTTGATACTCCTTTTGATATTGCCACGCAGCCAAAAGCTCTGCGTGTGCAATTTTTAAAAACTTACTTTGATTGTGACTGTGGGCACAAATTTGTTTCAGATGATTTTCAATAAAACAGGACACATTCCTGTTTTTTTCAAACAATGGAATTTTCTCGGATTCAATTTCAAGCATTAATTTTAGTTCTTTGGCAATTTCAGCAGTTGAAATTAAATTTTTGTCACGCAGATAATTAAATTTTTTATTTTGTTCTTGCGCTATATCATTTATTTTATTCAGCCCTAAAAAGCCAACTTCGACATAATCAAAACAGTCCAAATGAAACGACGGAATATTTTCAATATGCCTCATGCGCTTAGCGCAAACTTTAACAACAGATTTACAAAACAACGTAGGCTTGTAATTCAGATTCAAGTGCTGACGAAGTGGACGGTACGAATCGACACCAAATAAAACTTGAAGGCCGGCTACCAAGCGAAATATGGGAGTGTCTAAAGGCGCGTTTTCCATCACACGATGCGAACTGAAATAAATTTTATTTTCAAAAATAACCCAAGCACAAGGCAAATTTAAATTTAAATTTAATTCCAACGAACTCATTTTATTTCTTGAACCATGCGGGCCACAGCGTCGCACCATGCAGGTTCTGAATTTAAAGACGTGATCAATACTAAATCTTCACCGCCGCATTCCAACCATTGTTCTTTAGCGCGCATTCCAATTTCTTCTAGAGTTTCTAGACAATCTGCCACAAATGCAGGGCACATTACAGCGAGGCGCTTAACTCCCTTGCGTGCTAATTCTGGAATGACTCCATCAGTATAGGGTTGAATCCAAGGGGTGCGGCCCAGGCGCGATTGAAAAGAAACTGAATATTGTTCAGATGTCCAATTCATTTCTTTTTGCAAAGCACGACTGGTTGCATAGCACTGCGCTTTATAACAGTACCGATTATTATTATTCATAGTGTCGCAACAATGCGTACTTTTGAGACACCAATTTTTATTTTTGTCCGATTTAATCATGTGCCTTTCGGGCAGACCGTGATAACTTAGCAATATATGATCTGGATTAAATTGGTCGAGTTGTGGCTTTGAAACATCAGCAAATGCACGAATAAAATATGGATTATCGAAAAAATCGCCCGTAATTCGAATGTCTGGGACATTCCACAACTTGGAAGCTTCAAGCATTAATTTTTCTGCGGCCGACCCTGAACTTGCAGATGCATACTGCGGAAAAAGAGGCACCGCAATAATCCGGCCCACATCCGCCTGAATCAGCTTACCAAGGGCGCTAGAAAGTGATGGGTTTGCATAGCGCATTCCCAACACCACTTTAAACTGATCCCCAACTTTTTTTTGTACTTCTTCGCACAATTTTTGACTGTGAAAATACAGAGGCGACCCATTTTTGCTCCATATTTTAGAGTAGGCTTCGGCAGATTTTTTAGGCCTAAAGGGCAAAATAAACAAATAAAGTAACAACCACCGACCTAATGCATTTATATCGATGACCCGAGGGTCTGCCAAAAACTCTTTAAGGTAACGGCGCACCGATTTGGGAGAAGGGTCGTCTGGAGTGCCCAAATTTATAAGCATCACTCCTATTTTTTCGTTTGCAATTTGCGTCATCTTAGTCTCCCTAACTGATTTAATTTTAAACCTAACTGATTATTTTTAGAAATCAAAACTATTCTTGGCTATCCACATTAAAATTACTCATGTACTTTTGAATTTCCAATTCGCTGCAAATTCCAGACGAAATTAAGCTCGCAATTTTACGACCAACGGCACTTTTAGACATATTTAAAGTCAATGCAATTTTTCTCATCGACAAATCCCCTTGCGACGCATGTATTTTTTTCAAAAGTGAAAGAAAATATTCTTTTTCTAAAATATCATAGTCAGAATTATGAGGAATAATATCATCGGTTAAGCTCGAAACAAGTTTCTTTTTTTGAACTTCTAAAAATCGGTCAGGAATGGATTGAGGAGTGAGCTCCTTGCGCACATGCAATTCGGTCATGGCACGCAAACAGTTGCGCAATTCGCGAATATTACCATCGGCCCAATCGTGGGACTGTAATATTTCCAGCGCGGTTTGGGTGATGCGATAAGGCCCACCGCGCATCCGCTGGCAAAAATAGTTTGCCAAATTTGGAATTTCCGCCGCTCGCTCGCGCAGAGGAATAAGTCTTATTTCTGTCTCGCGCAAACGTTGCCACAAATCTTTTCTGAATGTTCCTTTTAATACAAGGCTCTCTAACGAATCATTACATGCCGAAAGAACGCGCACATTGATGCGGCGAGGCTTAGATTCGCCCAATCGAGTGACTTCTTGATTTTCGAGCACGCGCAATAATGCAATTTGCGCACTGGTTGAAAGCGTCGAAACTTCGTCTAAAAAGAGCCAACCACCGGAGGCAGTTTCGATAAATCCTTGACGTTCAGCATTGGCCCCAGTGAAAGATCCCTTGGAATGTCCAAAGAGTTCGCTTTCGAGCAAACTGGGAGTGATGGCACCACAATTTACTTTTACAAAGGGTAGGGGGGCTATGGCTGCACCGAATAAATCGGCCACAACTTCTTTACCAGTGCCGCTTTCGCCACTGATATGCACCGCAGACACCGCGCTTTCTATAAGAAGTGGTACACGACGCGCAATACGCGCCATGGTCTCACCTACGGCCTCAAATCCCTTTTGTAAAACGAGGCCCGACAACGAGGAATCGGAACCTCTCTTTAATTGCGCCAAGTGGTAAGCATGATTAATACGCAAACAGAGTTCGGCTTGGTCCGATTTTTTTGCAATGAAATCGTCGGCACCGGCATCAAAACTTGCTCTAACGGCGTAGGCATCGTCAGAATTAGAGCGCATGATTATTACAATATTTGGGTATTTTTTACGGCAATATTTAACAAGTTCAAGTCCGTCTTCGGGCTCAGATATCTCGATATCAATAAGCGCAATATCCCAATGATTTTTCTTGCTCAGTTCTAATTTAAATAACGGGATTTCTTGAATGCTTAATACGTGGAATTTAAATTCTAGTGTTTGTTCTTCCAATGACGATTTAACTTTGCGCAACTCGACAAAGTTATCGTCGATGTGCAAAACCTGAAGTGTACGGCCCGGCCGAAAATTTTGATTGTCATTCATGAGCAGAGGTCTTTAAACTCCATGGAAAAAACGAAAAGCGCTCCTTGCTTGGTAACGGCAACAGATCGCAAACGCAAACACAATTTGCGAGAAGCTGAACAAACGCTTCAATTTATTATCAATATCATAGAAAAAGGCTACACCTTTTCAGACTCTGATGCACCGGCATATGTGCGTGAACTCAAAAAAATTGTTCAAACTTTAAATGCTGAAGTCAATTTGCTTTCTGAACCCAACGACTCACTAAATGGTCGCTGACTTTATCTTTTGAAACGACCGCATCAATACCATCGGGCAATGCAGGAATATCATCGTTTGTTGCCAATAAAATTGGAATTCTTGTTACTTTTTTGAGTGCCTGTGCAAAACTAATACCGTCGTCGGTACTGCTGGCGTGAAAATGCAAATCTGTTATTACAATATCCAACTTTGCAAGATAATCAGCATTACTAGCTATTTTTAACCAAAAGGCGTCCGGACTAAAAAACGATGTTACAACATGATTTTTTAAGGCCTGTTTCCAAGACTGCAAAACCACGAAATTATCGTCCAATATACATATATTCAAAGATTTATTTTGCGATGAATCGAGAGTTTCTGCTAGCAAACTTAACAAATGCTTCCGCGCCAATGGTTTAGGCAAAAACCCCTTGGTTCCCGCACTTTTTGCAGCATCCCTGAGTTCTAAATTATTTTGGTTTGAATGAATGTAAATATTTTGAGTCGGATTTTCTTGTAATAGTAATTTAGAGAGTTCTATACCATTAATTGATGAATGCCCTAAATCAAAATCACATAGACAAACACAGGGAACTGACGAACGCACCTCTTGAAGAGCTGAGCCCGCATCGGACGCAGATCGAATATCAATGGCGTCAAATAGTTCAGGAGACCGTTTTAACTGCCATTTTAGGGCACTCCGATATACCACTTCGTCGTCGATGACTAAAAGTTTAATCGGAAATCCACGCTTGCGGACCAAATTTACAATGCGAAATTCCAATTCTTCTTCGTCGGCAGAAGAGTCTAACTCCGCTCCTAAAGTGGCAAGAGATTGCGCGTGAAAAAGCAATTCTAGCGCTTCAGTAGAAGAAGGGAGCGTATAATGCGCTGCTGAAACTCTGGGAACAGTGGACTCTGGCACGGTAAAAACAAACTCAACTCCCCTCTCTATATCGGCCAGGCATTTAATTGTGCCGCCATGGGCCGTAATCAATCTCTGCGAAATGGCTAAGCCTAATCCAGTGCCTCCACGTTTTCCTCTGGTAAAAAATGATTCAAAAATTTTTTCTCTATCTTCTGAAGGAATAAACGAACCAGAGTTTCCTACCGTAAACTGAATCCAACCTCTCTCTGCTTCGTCAATGTTTTCAGTTTTAAACCAAATACTTCCTGCTGTGCTCATGGCCTGAACAGCATTTGTCAATAAATTAGTGAGCACTCTTGCCAATGCTGGAACATCTATTTCTGCTAAATGAGTATGCTTTAATTCGTACGAAAATTCGATTCCCGATTTTCGGTGCACCAAAAACACTTCATTAATAGCTGCTTCAATAAGAGCCTCTGGCGCCGCAAATTCCGTTTCAAGCTTTGGGTGAGAGCCAATGTCCATAATATCGCGAATGAGTCCGTTTATGCTATTCATAGACTTTGTGACTTCGGGCAGCATTCGTTCAGAAACTAATTTCATGTCGTCTAATGACTTCGCTCGTTGAATCATATCGAGAATCATTTTCATAAGCGTAAATGGCTTGCGCACATCATGAGCAAACATTTGGGTGGTTGCCAACATAATTTCAAGCTTTGTGCGTCTCAAGCTCTCAATATCTTGCTGAACCGAGCGGCGCCGCACCTGCATCATAGGATAACCAGATAGATTTGAATCCGCAGCGTCGCGAAGTTCTAAATCTTGGCCCAAAGCAATTGAAGCGCCTAAAAAACCTATTGGAACACATTGCGCTTGCAAATATAACTGCGTCTGAAATGCACGTACATTTTGTGAGAATTTGCGTTGATCGCGCAATGGAATGCGAAAAATACTTTTTAATTTAGCATCTATTGTGGTATATTCGTGGGCAATTTTTGAAAATGCACTCCACAACGCTGTACCGGCTTCTTGGTGCGTAATATCGTAAGAAATGAGATGCGCATGATATGTTGCAAAAGGAGCATTTGCAGCATCCGCCTGAGAAAAGCTTTGCTGTGCATTTGCCAAAACAAACCACAACACTAACCCACGCAAAGCAGCCCTCTCGCGCAACCTTTCGAGCAAATCATGTGGAATGAGAGTTTCATTTAAATGAATTCTAAGGCTTAAATTAATATCTTGATGCGGCACAACGGGAGCTTCGAGAGGATAATATAGAGTATGAGAAGTGGGAAAAAATGACTGACTAAACTCAAATAATGGATAGTGCTCGCGCACGTATTTCATGGATAGTATTTCATTCAATATGCTGCGAATATGATTGCATTTGTCTAGCGGACAATGAATTTGCAATAGAAACCCAACACCGATACAAGACTGCAAAGGGTGCCTCAAGGCACGACCAAGTAGAGACAAGGGAACAACAGAAGGGCTCATACCCAATGAAACACAGCTGTTTTGCAAATAGATACTTGGGTTTTGCCCAGACAATATTCTAAAATTTACTGTTAAAAATTTTGCCTGACTGCAGCGCGGATGACCCTCAAAAATTTTTGCGGTAAAACTAGATTCCGATAATTCAACAAAACGGTATGGGCCACAAAGAGATGTTTTAGCATCAAATTCCCTGTCTGCTCGCAACACTGGAATATTTGCATGAGCCAAGAAAGAAATAAAATCTGGAGCAAATGAATTTAAAATGATTTCAAAGCGCAGTTTTGAAATGCGACGAAATCCGCTTGTGATACCATTCTTATCGCGCGACGCATGTTGAATCAAATGGTGCATTGCCGAGTGTTGGCCTTGAGAATCGAGATGAGATTGCAATGAATAGATAACATCTGAAGCAGTGACAGGTGAATTGTCGTGGAATTTGTAATTTTCAGCCAGTTGAAAACGAAAAGTAAGACCATCTGCCAAAACAGAATAAGATTGGATGAGTCCGAAAAGATATTCTCCTCTCGGCCCCAAACCAATCACGGGTTCACTTAAATGTTGGAATATTATTTTAGCTGCGACACCGAAACAATTATGAGGATGGAAACTTTCTGGCAGAGAATCGATTAGTACATCGAGACTTTCGTTCTGTAATTCACCTGCGAACGATGCTGATGCAGTCTTTTCCATAGCTCAAAATCCTTGAAAATGTTCGTGCTGTTACTTTATCTGCAAAAGATAAACTTTCGGACTGCCGAAAAGAAGCCGACTGCTCACGCTTATATTCTTGAACATCTGCAGTCAAACTCCCCTGGTAGCGTTCGTAATGCTCCCATTCCGAGGCTGACTCGCTCGCATATTTCGGCTTATGACAAACAATATATGTAGTACTCATTCTATGATACATGGTGATTTTCTCCCGATGCGTATTGAAGCGCTTGGAGAAACTTCTCTCCCGCGAATACCACCTAGCAAAGACCATGCCAAAAATATTAAACTGAAATTATTGACTATTTTAAATATTACCTCGAGGCCGTCGCTCCCAAAATGGGACGACTTGCAATCAGTCGGCCCAAAATCGAATCATTTGACGTAGCCGATTCCTACTTTGACGTATTTGCTCACTCCAGAAAAATTTTGCGCGGCACCGTCTTGATAAGATGGTGAAGAAATCGAATTTTGATTGAAAATAAATCCAACATTTGCCTCACATTGAAAGCGATGAGGAAGTGATTTAAAAAGATACCTCATTCCTAACCACAAATCTAATTCTAATTTAGACCATGTTCCCGTTTCTGCTACTATGGTTCCTTGGGCATTATTTTCAATATTCATTTTCTGAGAATAAGGAAATAAAATACGCATGCCAGAAATTGCATTTATGAGTGGCTGCGATTCTAATGAAATGCCCAGCTGGTAACCCTGTTTTAGCATTGTCGTTTTAGAGCTGCCAGACTCAAAAGAATTAAGCGTATCGATTGTACTAGTAATCACTTCTTTTCGCCAAGGTGAGAATATGATTCCAAAACGAGATATCCACCAGACATCGAAAGTCCAGCGCCACAAAACAGACAACGCCTGACTCGAGTGCGTAAGTGAAAGTGACTGATTCACACCCGAAGTTGCCCCTTTTAACTTTACCACACCCGATGTTAATCTCTCCCAATCGAATTGCAGACCTAATCCTTTTAACCAATAGGCAAAACGCGCTCTTGGCAAAAATAGCTCTAGTGAATAAATACCTCCAGAGAGCGCTTCAGGCGCAGCATTTTGCAGTAAAAACTCACCTTCCGCGCTGTTTTTAGCCAAAAAACCTCCGAAAAAAAGGGCCGAAGGATTGAGGCTTCTATTCTTTAATTTGTTAGCCTCTCCCTCAGCAACTAAGGCATCTAGACTCAACGGCCCCAAAGAAAATTTATCTGCTACATCTAAAATGTCTTTGTCTTGCAATACTACCGCTTGCAATAATGCCGCCGCTGTTGCTCCTTGTCCTAATTCTACTAAATCTGCAAAGACTTCACCTTCCACCGAAATACTTTGGCACTTTATTTTTGCCAATACTCCATCTTGCTTTACATTTAGGACATAAAAAATGTCGCCAATTTTTACACGAGAAAATTTTTCGGCAATAAAAACAATTTCATTTTTATTAACCGAACTTACTCGTGAATATGGCACGCTTTTTTGAAAAATAAAAGGCTTAATTGCTCCATTTGCTAGAGGTGCGCCATAAATAACTATTGGAAATAAGAAAATAAGTGCGCCACAAATCAAATTCAAAAATATCAGAAAGAACTTAATATACTGTGATTTATCGAATTTTAATCTATTTTTAATTCTCATAAAACATAACCCATGCCAAAAGATGACATCAGTGCGTAACCATTGTCCGATCGGCTCTGAGAGTCAAATTTGTAAGCATTCCACTTCCATGCTCCTCCTATTTTTATTTCTACAGCTGCTGCATGAGGAAGTGTGCCAAGCAGACTTCTGAATCCAACCCAGGTGCCCAAAATCTGCTGACGAGCCGAGCCTTGAATGGAAAATGATCCCTTACTTACTATTTTCTGAAAAAGCCCCAAAGAATAATTAAACTGAGTGATAAAACCTTCAAAGGGCTGACTTTCCCAAAGTAGTTTTAAACCGGGCCCGCTGCGATTGAATTCTAAATTCCCGGAGGATTCAGCAAATGATTCTTGCTGCTTTATTTTAATTTTCTCTGAAGCCAAATAATAGAACGAAAATCCAAGCCGAGAATACAAACTAGAATCAAAACTGGGGCGGAAAAAGAGGCTAAATTTAGAACTGAGATCTTCGGCTTCTAAATTCACAACATTTCCACTTTTTCTATTTGCCATGGAAAATCGATTGCTCTTGCCGCTTGACAGCTCAAAATCAACACCAAATGAATTCGATATTTTGTATTTCTCAGAGAATATTGGAATGTACGACTCAATTTCAAATGATTTAAATGAATTTACAGCCCCAAAATTCTCAAGAAAAAATGAATCGACCTCGCTCAATTTTGCCGAACCAACTGCCAAAGAGAGATTAAAAGTCGGATTACGAGAAAGTCCCTTAACTATTCCTTGACCAGGTATCCTTAAATTTGCTGCACCATTCACTAAAATTGGTCCCGCTTTCAATGAATCTAGCTCAGATGCGGACTCGGTCGCTTTTATCAGCTTAGATTTTGTTAAAGCTTGCGAATTAAATCCTTTACCAACCTCAGTAATTTGCCCTGTCGCAAACCCAGAAGTAGACAAATCAACTGCTTTTATTTTTGCAATTACGCCATCATTTTTTTCTGTGAGCAACCAGAACTCGTCACCTGTTTCTATTTTTTCGAAAGGCGCTGTATTGAACAATACCTGGTTGTTACCTTGTTTTTTTACCGTCGAGAAAGCTGCAAGCATCATCACTAGTTTTGCCAACAAAGCGCTTGCCCTCCGGTGCATGGGGGAATCAGTTTTTCTATCACATCTGATTTATTGCCCGCCTTATCTGCCACCTGAAAATAATACTTTGCGTTTGCTGCAGAATCTGTAGGAAAAATAATATCGCCGTTTTTGAGCTGTCGCGAGTCGCTGCAAAGGGTAGAAATCTCTTTCCACTGCGAAGCACTGGCTGAATTTTGATTGGGCATTAAAATAAAACGAGATATGGTTTTGGCGTCGTCTAGGGTTCCATCTTTATCCGAATCAGAAGCACCGGCGACGCAGTCTCCCAAATATGAAAAAAGAAACCCGTATTGTTCAAAATTATTTGGACGAAGTACCACCTCATGTCCCGCGCTGGTGAAACTATATGCCGAGCTCAAATCTGCACCTGGTTTTATATTTTTGGGTGCAAATCCAAAGTTAGACAACGCAGTCAAATTCGAACTTTCAGGCTTTCCAAAATCAATATAAACCTGTTTCTTATTTGTTTTATTTAAACTATCGTCAACATTAAGAGTCCCGTACTGGTTTTTTACAAAAAAGCTAAACGATTGAAAACCACCATATTCCGAAAATAACGATTTCAATTCTGAAAATTTCAAAAAGGTTCCCGACGCATCACAAGGAAAAAATTTTATGTTTTTTTTATCGTATTCTGATCCTGCGGCGACACCAATTTGTGTATTTGTATTACATTTTGCATAAACTATTTTAAATTCTGAATCTGCTTTTCCAGATATTAAGTTTTCAGAATTAAACTCATTTGTTACTTTAAAATCTTGCGCATCTACTTGAGGAACTTCGCTTGACCGCACCCCCAGCATTTGTACCTTTGGAGACTCGCCATAATTTTCGCGATCATATTCAGAGTACAAACTTTTTATCTCGACCAAAAAAGTACCATCCTTTACCCCCCCTTCGTCTAAATAAGTTGGCAAAGTTAAGTTATGGCTCGAAGCAAATGTATACAGTTTAAGTTCATACAAAGATTTTGATGAAGGTTTTTTTCCCGCAAATAGTTTTATTTCAAATCCCCTCAGAATTGGAGTGAACGCAGAAAATTTTAATTGCAGAGAATTGCCATTTGTAAATGCTTTTTTTAAGCCAGATTCGGAATCGGTAGTGACATTTACACCTTCACCAAATTCGGCACTAAATTCTGAATTTTTTTGATTCTTTTTTTCTTCATTGCATTCATCTAATTTTAAAGTGATTTCGTTCACATTACCTGCAACAAAGAGTGTTTGCGGAGTGCTGCCAAAACAATATCCAGGCGCAGAGGCGACTACTTGAAATTTAGACTCATCTACATTCATTGGAACAGGAAATAAAATCGCCTGTCCCATTTTGTTAGACTTAACAAAAACCGGAGAATATTCGGGATTTTTCCAAGGCAAAAGCGGGAGAGCAAAACCAAGACTCTGCTTTGAAAAATCGAGCGGCACAATTAACACATCTGCATTTTCAATCGGTGCACCGCTTTTGGAAAGTATTTTTGCGAGAACCTTACCCACAGGGTAGGTCTTGAGACCGCCTGCACGTGCAGGCGTGAGGCGCACCGTTTGGGCAGTACCATACGAACTCACTCGAGGAAGCGGCAAATAAGACTGAAAATATGCTGTAGTGGGGATATTGAATGAACTTGCTGCGTCAGGAAATAGTTCGAAACGAAATACTCCTACATCGGCATTTCCAAGGATTCCGTTACGTAACACAGCGTCTAGTGGCCTTACTCCCATAAGTGCTATTTGCTCGCTTAAACTCTGACCAACAGATTTAAAAATCTGATTGCGTCTTGCAGTAAATTCAAACTCTCCGGTTTGCAATTGAAACGAAAAAGAATCCGCAACCTCCCGTACTCCATTTTTTGAAATGAGGTACCCCTTAATGTCCGTAGAATTCTTCAATTCTTCAGACATTTGAAATGAACCTTTTATTTTGTATTTTTCATCAAAATAATGAATCGATTTTTGTGATCCTGCAGAACAGCCAACAAAAAAGCAAACTCCAATGGAGCTTGCTATGCAAAATAACAGCAATGAATTTAATTTTATTTGTTGCTGAGGTACAAACTGTTGTCCGCTCCAAAATAAATATCGAAGGTTTTGCATCCCACTTGACCGCATTTTTTAGGCCCCCAGTATTGTCCCTGATAAAGTACCAGATTTTTACTTGGCTTGTTAAAATGCTGAGCCTGAAACGCGGCAGGAACACCTTCATACCGAGTTCCAATTCGGGTGATTCCCTGCGAAGCCAATGAATGAAGTTCGTCTGGCGAGCTCTCACCATCACCGTTTTTGTCGATCCATATTTTTAATTTTGAGTATATTTGGTTTTTAGAATCGATATATCCCATATGATTTGAATCATATTCCGCAAGTGCCTCGTAGCCATTTGCGGCTGGAGCACCATTTTTTAAAGGAGTGTGATCGCCGAAAAGTTCCTGTCCGTTGTCTATCCTTCCGTTGCCATTGCGATCTAAAACCAGAAATCCAGAAAGTGGAGTGATCCATCCCACTTTTTGTTTTTCACCGCGACCCACCAAATCAAAACGCGCGTGTGAATTTATAGGATCTACGGTCGCTACAGTTCCTTTTCCAGATAAATCAAATACGATAGGGCTGTAATAAGAAGTCCAAATAGTGCTTAAATTATACACAACTGTTCCGCCCCAACTAAAATTGGTTTGGGTGCTAGTTGTTATGTTAGTGGAATTTACCGTTCCCCCGTTCATACTATGGTTGCACGTTTTGCCTTGAACTTTGCCGGTATAATCTAGAGCCTGAATAATTGCTGACTCACTGAAACCTAAAGCACCGTCTGCAGCTGCCAAATACATTGATGCAGGAATTTCGTAAACGCTTCCCGAAATTGCGTCGCGCACTTTAAATTGTTCTGCGTCTACATCTACAGAATTTTGGCCATTTGAAAGTCGCCATTTCCAAGCATTCCCATAAACACGCAGTACGTGCATTGTTTTACGATCATCCGGAAATGGTGCTCCCGCAGGGCGCTTAGCGAGCTCAACAGCCTCGAAATGAGTAGGTGGCAAAATCGGTGATTTTAAAACACCCACATAAGAATTTTGCAGCCACTCTGTTACTTTAGACTGAGTTGTAGAACTCTGGCTCACGTATTGAGCAATTCCTCCCCAATAGGTGCTTCCTGTTTGACGGTTCCATTGCGCACCGCAAAAATACGCATTTTTGTCTACCCAGCAGCGCGAATTCACCGAGACTACTGGCTGATAATAAGCGACCTGATATTGAGAAATATTTTGTACTACGGTTTGATTGATGTCTGTTTGCCTCTTTTTAACCACTCTACAACTAGAGTTGTCTGAAATATATCCATCACCTTTGTCAACACCGCTATCGCAACGTTGCAATGCCTGACCTTCGTTTGCATAATTAAAAAAGTGACTTGTGGCTTGGCAGCCAACTGGCAGTATGTATTTAGACTCAATAATTCCGCCAATTTTGCCGGCCTCTGCTCTTGCAATAGCAACAAAGTCAGAATATCCTAATCGAGCAGCCATTCCTGCAATTAAATTAAATGCACTTTTGAGTCCGTCTTCTACTTTCGATATAAGGGTATTTCCGGTATTTTCTACTTCTTTTATTTTCGCATTTAATCTTTCTAATTTTATTTTGAGTTCTGAAATCGATTCACCATTGCTATTTGCTTTATCTTTTGCCTCAGCCAATTCTTTAACCACTTGTGTTAGTGCGTCAGCACTCATTCTTTTTGACGCAATTTCTCGTTGAACATCTATTCTTTCGGCAATAATTTGAGCAATATGCGACCGCAAAGAGGGCTCATTTTCGCTGCCTACTTCAACGGCTTTCCGCGATACTTCTCTAGACCCTGTTACGGAATCTAATGAAGCATATAGGGCCGCTTCATAGCGTTCGATTGGAGAATTGAGTGCCGCTATGCGTGGCACAAGTCCTTTTATAACGGCGTCCCTAAAACGAGGATTTTCACCAATCGCTTTGCGTAAAGCCATTCCTAATAATTCTTTAGAATGCAACAATTCATTAGCCCAGTCTTGCACCTTTGTGACACAATCACCCGATGTTCCCAAAGCATAAGATGGTGTGGCCTTTAACGAAATTGCCGATGCCAAACTTTTTCCGTCTACTAATGGAGAAGTACCAAAGTAAACCTTGAGTAATTCTGCATCTGTTGGTCGTGAACCAGAAATAATATTTCTTATATACTGACGAGAAAGATGCCAATACCATTCTTTATCACCCACAGAACTGTTTCGTCCAGCGTCTTCTGGTTTTTCGCCACTTATGCCACCGCACTGGGCAAGTGTCGCAATGGGCTTAAAGCTCTCATTAATTTTGTGAATGTCCACGCCTTTGAGGCCGTTTGCAAAGTCTATAGCCAATAAGAATTCCTGCTCAACAAGTGCAACGGCACCACCCAAATTTCCAGAAATTGCAACCAATGAATCTTGCGAGCTTCGAGTCTCTGAAATAAATGCTTGAACTTTTACTGGGTCCTTCATTATTTGCGAGATAATTCGGCCGAAATCGTTAGCGATAGCCACATCTCTCGCCCGTAACTCTGCAAGTGCAGCAGAAACTTCTGCAAATTGCTTTTGAACGTCCTTACCGAGTTTAGCAGTAATGTCTTCTGCAGCGGCGCGTACTTCACCTATTTTAACTGACATATCACTGCGAAGTCCCTCAATTTGCGCAGCAAATTGTATTTTCGCAGCTACTAATTTTGCACTTAAGCTGTTGGTGGCAGCCTCATTTGCTTTAGACAAATCTAGAGCCTGCGTTGCAATATCGCGAATTCTTGCTACCTCAGCAGCAATGGTTTCAATTTCCTTTTGCATCAATTTACGCGATTCTTGCTCCGACTTTATTGCAGTAATTAAATTTGCCGAAGCTTCGTCCCTTGCAAGCTTTAACTCCTTAGAGAGCTCTGCGTCTTTGGCATATAATCCTAAAAGTTTATCATCTAATGATTTTCGTAAATCTTGGGAGTAAACCTCTACAGCTGTCACTCGGTTTGTCAGTGACTCAATTCTGACGCCGAGTTCTTTCACTTGTTGCTCACTGGTGAGTTGATTTTTAGAAATCATATCGCGCAGCAATCGCGCCTCATCTCTGGCATCTTGAGCAAGTTGCTGAACTTTCGATTTGTAATCGTTAATGTGTGAATTCAATGCATTTCGGATACTATCTGCATCGACTTGCACTGCCGCAATTTCATTTCTAAGTTGCTCTTTATTGGACTTAAGTTCGTTTGTCAGTCTATTGTTAATATTAGAGTCGTTAGTATCAATTTTTTTATTCATCAGTTCTGTTATATTTTGCAACCCGATAACAACTGCTTTTACGGCACTGAGTTCTGCTTTAGTGGCAAAATTCATATCAACGTAGTATTTTAATCCGATAATATCTTTAGAAACGGAATCGAAACGATTATTAATATCGACCTGTAACTTTTCACGCAAAGAATCGGCAGAATTTTTAATCTGCCTTCCCATATCCGCTCTTAGCAGAGCACTAGAATCGGAAATTTGAATTGACAAATGATTGGAAATAATACGAATGTCTTTTCTCAAAATAGATATATTTCGACTAATATAGCCTTGCATTGCAATACGTAGTCCGTCATTATCCAATTTAAAAAAAGCCGTAACTATAACCAACTTTGTATTTATTTCATCGATAGATTTTTTGTCTTCGTAATTCAATTTCGAAATCTGAGCAAATAATGCCTCTTGCAATGCTTTTTGCTCAGCACGTACTTGGTCTATTTTTGATGTAATTAAATTTGTCATTATAACTTTTAGTTCTTCATCGGATTTTGCACTTCTGTCTTCCAATTCAACAATACTCTGCTGCAATTCTCCCCTTGAAATTCCCTTATTTTTGTCGGCATTTTGTGCAATTTCTATTTTTAGTGACTCAATCATCAATTTTATTTGTGATCTTGTTTCAGAAATATTACTATTAATTTGAGTTAGCAGAACATTCTTGAGGTCATTATTTGAATTGGATATGTAGTTTGTAATTAATATGATTTGATTTGTAATTGTTGTTTTTGAAACTTGAATTTCTTGTAAGTAAGATTTTTTAGAATCAGTCGAAGCTTCGGCGAGTTTTTGCTGCAATCGCAAAACTGAAGCATCCAAATCACTGCGAATATCTTCATTTGTAGTCGCATCTTTTGCAATTTTTGCGGTTTCGATTTTTTGCAACAATAGATTTTTGTAATTTTCGGGTGTCACCTGCGAAAGTGTACGCTCCAATGCCACTTCTGAGTCCATCCAACGTTTTAATATATCAATACGCTCGCTTAAGTCCTTACGTATGCCCGATATATCAGACGATATTAATGCTGAAATTGTACTTTTTAAGTCGGCATCAGTCATTGTTGACTGTAATTTTAGCTCATTTAATTTTGCGAGTAAAGTAGATTCAGTATGCACAGCAGACTTAGAAATTTCTTGAGAAATTTCACTTCGTGCGTTAGAAAGTGCAGTTTGAGACTCTGTAAATTTATCGTTAAGAGATTTTGATAAACCATCAAGCTCAGATTTGTGGAGTTTTCCTTGATTGTGAAGTGTCTCTGCCAACTCCCTATCTTTGTCATCGAGCCGCTTGACTTCTTCTTCGAGTTTTTTTCCGAGTCCATCTACCTTTTTATCAAGCTCGCTCACCCGAATATTGATGTCATCATCCGCTTTTTTACGCTCAATTGCTTCTTGTTTTATTTCATTTCTCAATTGATTGTCTGCAGACTCTCGAGTTTTAGCTTCGTCTTCAATCATTTTCTTTAAAAAGGGGTCCGGCTCTCTGCCTTCTCTTGCTATGCCATCACCGGAAACTCCTGTTTCTGGAATTCCTGGGGCTTGCGCAATGGCATCTGCGCCAGATTTTCGCTCTAATTTTGGAGCGACTTTTACCTCTGGGTCTTTTCCCTTTGTTTCTTTGGTGCACGACACACCTACTAAGCCCAGACACGAAAACACGGCGGCCAAAACTACTTTTTCTTTCGTCAACAATTTAGACATTTTGCCGCTCCTGAGGGTTTCAATATTACGAAAATTTGACTTTTATGAGACGCTTAATCGGATTTCTGCTTGAATCACTTTAATTCAAGCTTCTGAACATTTTAAATTCTATAATAACAACTATTTACAGTGACCTTGGGAACAAGTTTTGGGCTTGGAAAGAGTTTTTCTGATTCTATCGACTTCATTGCGCATGAGCTGAACGTTTTTAATACCTTCAAACGACAGCTCCACACGCCGATTTTGGGCCAAGGAAACGTCGTCTGTACCGGTATTTATAGGACGCTCCGAACCAAAACCGTAAGTCCGTATTCGTTCAGCTTTATTGCCCCCAGTGAGAAGCACAGCTTTAACTTCGTCCGCACGGTCCCTAGAAAGTTTCTTATTCGATTCAACCGATCCCCGATTGTCGGTATGGCCAGCAATATCAAGACCATCCCAAATTTCAGGATGGGCGGCCAGAAATTTTCCAAATTCAAACAAAAACAGGCGAGATTCAGGCAATAATTGAGCTTTTCCTGTCTCAAAATTTACCACTTCGGTATCGAGAATGTATAAAAATCGATTTACGATGCGATCGACTTGTTTCTCTTGTATTTTTATAACTTGTTTTTCTCTAATCTGAATATCAGATTTAATAATCGGAACACCAAACTGCAGACTCAGATTAGCGGAAAATACCTGCCTTTCACTAATATTAACGTCCGTAGTTACCTGTGCACCCCAACGAAAATCCATTGCTTTTGATGGATCTCCCGAAGCGAATGCAAATCCCGCAAATATATGTGGTCGAGATTGCCTCGCTTCAAAAGGCGAAAAAGTTGAGTCTGCGCCAAATAAAACTTGCGCAACGGGTCCAAATTGGACACGCTCTGTCGCGCGATATTTGGCATTAAATTCTACAAAACCAAGACTCGTTAAAATGTCGCTCGCATCAGAATCAGTGTCTCCCACTTTTCGGGGCACTTTGTTGCCAGATAGTGAACTGTATAGCCAACCTGGTCCCGCTTCCAGAATCATTTTATCGACATAAAGACTCAATAAAGCCTTTCCTGCAATAGAGTATCCAGATTTATTTGATTCGATTTCTCTGTTTTTTGAGAGAGACTGGAGCATGCCAATATCGAGTCCAAAAACCGCCGATAGCCCTGTCCCTCGATGAAGATCATCGTCTGAATCAAATACATCTGCTGGTGCTTGGGTAGAATTAGGCTCTGATTTATCGATTTTTCTGTTAATATTTTGCGCTGTAGCGGTTGTCTTCCAAGCAATAATAACAAGCAAAGATGCAATAATGAGGCACTTATTTTTTATGAAATAGCTAAAGGATGTTTTTAAATTTACTCGATAAAATTTTTGAATCATCTTTTGATCCACCTTTAAAAAAAGAAAGAATCATCTGAAACTGCTTCCACAGCGGGTAGTTGTGGCAATATTTTTCGAATTACAGTGCGTTCTTCTGCTGAAACAGTAATTGCTAATATTTCTTTGCCAAATTCCATTTTTGCGTCATCCAAAGTTGTGGTTTTTTCGATAATTTTGCTTCTAAAATTGATCCATTTTTCAATCATTTTACGTAAATTACCAAGCTGCTGAGCAGTGCGATCTTGAAATTGCAGGGCCATAATAATAGGTAGAACGAGATCTTTTGACTCTTCATTTTCTTTTGCTAGTTTCGACAAAGAGATCCTCAAATTTGTGAGATGCCTTTCTTTATTTTCGATAGCAGATAATTTTGCTGATATTCCCTGCCTCACATCTTGCAATGCCTTCTGCGTTTGCTCAGAAATTTTTGAAACGCGATTAACATCGTTTGTTATTGAATCCAGGATTTGGCTCACACTCGAAACACTACTTTGAGCCTCCAGGATGCATTGATTCGCGCACGCGACTGTGTAATTCATAAGCCTTTTTGTAAAATCTTTATTGACTGAGTTATCCACGTTTAATGTCCTTGAAAAAATTAAATAAGAGAATCAAACCAGGTTTCTGAGTCATCGGAGAACGGTGGTGGTTCTTTCAATAAAACGTGTTTGTAAAAAAATTCCCGCTCAATATTTGAATTCATCAAGTTCAGTATTGAGTCTGTTACCTTAGCTTCATCGGATTGTTTTCCAGAATTAATGTGTGCCATTCCCATAGCCCAAATAGAATTGAGTCGTGTGAGCCGCTGCCGCACATTGTCTTCAAATTGCATGGAAGTAATTGCAGGAACTAGCTTCTCTCGTAACCCAGTTTCAAGAGTGATAAGGGACTCAAGGTGCTTTTGTAGCGCTGCTAAACTGAGACGCTCTTTTTCAGAGGTCTCATCTTCTTTGATGTTTTCCAAAATTTGTGTCGGATCAATTCCAGAATCAAGCTGAGCTGAAATGCTATCAAACAAATCGTCCACCTCTGCATTTATTTTACTTTTTTCTTTCGTTGCAGAACTGAAATACAGATTGTGAAATTGCTCGATGGCGTTTTGAGCATCGACAGACAGAAACCCTGTGGATGCTTTTATGACTTCGCACACGGCGTTTTCAGTGAGAGATATGATCGATAAATTGATTTCGCTTATAATTTGCAAGAACATTGCATCAAATTCTCTAATTGAGCTTTTGACAGACGACATGGGCATGGTCCCTTTGCTTCAAAAAAATTACGCTCTACTAAGGTAACGTAACGCATTTTGAAAGGGGCAGTGAAAGGCTATATTTCCGGCGGAGTGTCAATAAATTGAGACAATTGGTCGGCAGAAATTAAGGGTTAGAATTTACAATATGTAATTGACATTTCTTGCCTACCAAAGCGGTTGCTCTATGAACTACAAGAAATAATCATACTTTTAGACCAATGCGGCGATTTTTGAGCATATTTTTCGAAGTCAAGGTTTTCGTCGAAGGGTTTAGAAAGCAATTCTAATAACAAATTAACTTCGCTCATATCGCCCACGTTTGCTCTTTGAATGGCAACTTCGGCCATGGAATTGCGGAGAATGTATTTAGGATTAACAACATTCATTTGCATTGCGGTTTTTTCAAAACAAAATTGAGCTTCCAATTCCAATCTTTTCTGATATAAATCTAACCACGAATTCAGCTGATTCATTTCAGGTCCGCAATCAAATGTCCATGATTTAAATTTTCCCTGAATCCAACGCGCAAGACTTCTAAAAAAACGTGTGAAATCTAGCTCGCAAAATTCTAAGACTTCTAATAAATCTGTCCAGAGCTGAAAATCATTTTCTAAATTTGTATTTAATCCTAATTTCAGTCTCGCTAATCGAAGCATTTCTGCATTAAAGACACTAAAATATCCTGATAGCGCATCTTGCAGTTCAGACTGATTCACTA
Organism: Pseudomonadota bacterium; assembly: GCA_043747645.1. Taxonomy (GTDB): domain Bacteria; phylum Bdellovibrionota_B; class Oligoflexia; order Silvanigrellales; family Silvanigrellaceae; genus JAYTOT01. The sequence continues at coordinate 20,749 of JAYTOT010000265.1, forward strand.
GTGGTAAAAACGCTGCAGCCAAACACCGCAAATTCCAAAAGCCCACGCTGGGTTGCGCAGCATAAGAATAGCGCCCTCCGTGGTCGGAGTGATTGCAAATGTAATTCTGTTTAAATTCTTCCATAAATGCAAAGGGGCCATAGTCAATAGTCAGTCCCAATATAGACATATTATCGGAATTCATAACTCCATGACAAAAACCAACGCTTTGCCATTGTGCTATTAATAATGCCGTCCTCTTTGCCACTTCAGCAAAAAAAGCTTCATATTTTAAAGAAGAGGCAACAGAAATATCTGGAATAAAATTCTCTATGCAGAAATCTGTCAACTTTTTAAGTGAATCGATGTTGTTTTGGTGAGCCAATATTTCGAAGGATCCAAAACGCAGATGCGACTGAGCTAGGCGCACAATGGATGCTGCAGTTTCTTGAGTTTCTCGGTAAACCGGTGTTAGGCTTCCTACCAAGCACAAGGCCCTTGTGGTGGGAATATTCAACGCTGCCATGGCTTCGCTGCACAATAATTCTCGAATGCTCGAACGCAAAACCGCGCGCCCATCACCACCTCGCGAAAATGGAGTGGGGCCAGAGCCCTTGATTTGAAATTCCCAAAGTGAACCCTGAACATCTTTTATTTCACCGAGAGTGACAGCTCTCCCATCGCCCAGTTGACTCACATAGTGGCCAAATTGGTGCCCAGAATAGCGGTATGCAAAAGTCTTTAGCGTCGGTGTATTTTTATTACCAGAAATTAATGCGACATATTCAGACGATTTAATTAAATCTAAATCAATATCAAAAAGAGAAAGACACTGTGTGCTGATAGCTAAAAGTTCGGCATTTTTTAATGCCAACAAATTTGCCGACTGCAAACAGTGTTCAGGGAGACTTAATGCACGAGCATCCGAAAATAGATTCTCTATTTTATTTTCGGAATTATCGTATCGATTTTTTTGCTGTGACACTCAATTGTCCTGACTTCTTGAATTGAACTTGGCGTTCGGGGTAGTAAAAATTCATAACCTGAACAATAGATTGCAATTCATTAGAACTCAAATGAAATCGATTTGCAGAATTAACTTCATACAAATAGGCTTCGCGTTCTGCAGCCCAAGTTCCTTCGTTGTCAAACAATTCACGGGCCGTTGGTTTTAAGGCCGGAAACACTACTGCCGCTTTTTTGCGAACAGCTAAGGAAATATCAGTCAATCTATCTTTAGTAACAATGGCTAAAAACGATTGATTGGCATGAATTTCTGTCTCATGGCCAATTGTAGAACCTAAAACAGACCAACTTGTGAAGGCTGCAGGGCCAATGGTCACGAATTTTCGTTCTTGAACGGTTCCGCCAGTAGTGAGCCCTCTGTCGTCGAGAGCGCTGTCAAATTTAGGCCCTTTGACATGAGCTGGAATTTTAATGCTGAAAAGCTCAACTGCTGCATCAATGCTTTCTTGGTTTTGGTCAGGAATTCCCTTTGGAGGAATAACGGAAACCGCAGAAATTTTGCGCATGTAAGTGTTATATTGCAGTCTTCCCCGATGAGAAACAGAAACCATTCCAATCATAAACGCCACAAATGCTAGAAAGCATGCCAGCGGAAATAAGTGACTGAATTGAGCAGTTAAATTTGAACTTCTAGCGTGCATCTTTGAAATCCTCAGCAACAACAGCTTTTGACAACAGGAAGAGCCAACTCACTAGAAAGAACTGTGCCAAAAAATGTCCCTCGAAAAACCTTGGATTTTGAGCGAGTTTGAAAAACAGGCGGAAAATAAGTGTCTCTTTTTTGGACACTTCAGCAAAAAGGTGACTGAATCCTATGCAATTTAAGAAACTCTCTATCTTAAGAAAACAAGTCGAATGGGTTGCCATTTTTATTTCATTGGGATTGGTAGCATCACCCGATAGGCCGGCCTGGAGCGACACAGGCATCAAAAAAAATCAAGAATTTCAGCTTGTTTTAGTAAAAGACTATTCCGAAAAAGCACTATGCGAAGCCCTTAAAATTTTAAACTCTGGGCGGATTCAAGAGGCTCGAAATTACTGGGCGACTCAAAAGCGCATCGCAACCAGCATTGAGGCCAAGGGTACGATTGAATGGGACATTTTAGCCATGGGGGACGCCCTCATTGAGCAAGACCTAGGGAGAGGCACCCTCGCCTTAGAGTCTTTTGAAAAAAAGCCGTTCCCTGCCAAATTACGCGCCCTTTTGCGCCCACAAGAAGCATTGCTGTTAGTAGAAACAGAAAAAATGCGAAAATCGGCCCCCAGGGGGATATTGAATTTTGGCGCTACACCACAACCTTGCAACTGGAAGTTTGAGAGCCAAGAAGCTCTTATGCAAAAAATATGGAGTGTGCTCGCCTCTCAACCTTTGGCAGTGACTTTGGATTGTCGTAGTCCAAGTTTTTCTAAAGTAAAGATGTTTAATGTTGACGCCGGAAAAACAATCAATATTGACGCCGAATCGTTTTTGACTCCCGACGAATTAAAAATATACAATAACCAAATTGCACCAGCGTATTCCGCGACTGGTTTGGGTAAACAAGATACCATAAATAGAACCCAAAACACCGCATCCCTTTGGTTGGCGCATTTAAATGTAGGCCTCAATGCTGGCATTTTAGTGCTCAAAAACAACCGCAAAGACAAGAAATATTTTGGGCCAGGCAGCAAAGAAAACCTTTTTTCTTTAGCGGGAGTATCATTTTCTAGCAAAATATTTCGCGCCGGATTAGACCTCGCTATGGCAGAAACTCAGTATGCATCGACAAAAATTTCTGGCCTGACACTCGATGAAAGCGAAGCATGGTTAATTCCTTCTGTGTCGGCAGGATATGAATTTGATACGGATTTAAATGTCAGCATTTTCCCTTATATTGGAACCTGTTTTTTACCACTAAACGATATTCCGTGGCAAATTTTAACTGGCCAAAAACTAAATTTTATCATTACCGAAAAACTCAATGCAGTTGCCGAAGCCGAGCAATTTTTTGAGCCGAACGAAAAAAAGTCTCAATTAGAATTTGCGCGCTATTCCCTTTCTATGGGCATCGCTTACAAATTTGATGCTCAATAATAATCAAAAAAATTGATCTTAAATGAGAACAAAGATAAGGCACATACTCGTGCAAAGAGGTGTGTATGAAATCAAATTTGGCTCCCGTTCGAATCGTTTTAGGAATCACAGGCGCAAGTGGCGCAATTTATGCTGAACAAATACTTCACAAGCTTTTGACTGCAAATATTCGTACCTACGTCGTTTTTACTTCTACCGCGGCAAAAGTTATTCCGCTAGAAATTCAAAATTCTTTGCTGCATTTTTTATGCACATCTCGCGCACAAACACGATTTCATGAAAACGCTGAATGCCTTGCTTTGTGCGAGCAATGGAATTTGAATGCAGAAAATCTCGCTCATTTACGCGTGTTTTCGAACGACGATTTATATGCACCCATCGCCAGCGGATCTGAGGGTGCTACACACATGATTGTTGCACCATGCAGTATGGGTGCGTTGGCAAGAATTGCGCACGGGATAAGCTCAACACTCCTAGAAAGAACCGCTGACGTCATGCTCAAAGAGCGTAGGCCTCTGGTTATTGTTCCTAGAGAAACGCCTTTTTCAGCTATTCATTTGCAAAATATGTTAACTTTATGCCAAGCCAACGCGCGAATTGTTCCAGCAATGCCTGCATTTTACCATTTGCCAAAAAACATTAATGAACTTGTAGGATTTATGGTCGAGAGAATTCTTGATGGGCTTGCACTTGAGCAACATTGGGGTCAAAAAAACGTGCAATGGAACGCGCGAAATCTGTAATTTCGTAATAATTTTCTTGACTTTCACCGTCGCACATTTTAATGCATAGAACTGTGTGCGCAGGTGGCGGAATTGGTAGACGCACTCGTTTCAGGTGCGAGCGCCGCAAGGCTTAAGAGTTCGAGTCTCTCCCTGCGCACCATTTTAAAATTACTAACAAAAATAATTATTTATGCCCGCTGCTTTTTTAAATTCGTTGCGAAAGGGCGGGGCCCCGTTCTCAGAGGAAATAACAGGGTGTCAGAGCAGTCGTAGGTTGATTGTATGTCGTGTCGTATGCTCTGCCTTGCCATCCAAGGTACTCGATTACTGCGCCTAGAAATTCCGTATTCAGAAGCTCAACATGCACTCAAAATGGCGAATTACGTCAGAGCAATACGAACCCTACCTGCCTCACTCGCTTTGCACTTCAAGCTCTTAGAAGACGGAATGAATTATCCCACGCACCTGCATTCTGCTTTTTTCCGTAGCGACTTAAGTCCGAAGGAGGAAGTCATCAAGGCCTTCCTAAACGAAATACACCGCAAGTAGCCTACTGAATAACAAATACCCATTGAAAAAGATTTACAAAAACAACAGACACAAAAAATTTTCATTTCAAGAAAACGCTACCACTACTATATTTTGCGCACCATTTTTTTCTTTCAGATCTCAAATCCGCGTTGACTTAAAAATCCTAAAGTTTGAAAACCGCCCCCAGCGGCGATTAATATGTCCACAGATTTACCGCAATTATTTTCTGAAGTATATCTCCCCTTCTTCCAAGCTTCTCTGAAGGAAGCCAATTCAATATCCGACAGTGAATTTACAAAAGTATTTTTACAATCTGATTTAGAATTCAAACTCAAATCATTTAAAACTAAAGTTTCAAATTGAGACTTAACAGAATAAAAATACGAATTTAAATCTTTATTGAATACAATTGCTCTCCCCAATGCTTCATTTAAACTTATTTTAAAATCTAAAAGACTCGTAACTTGAGCAACATCACACTCACTCAAAACATTCTCAAGAATTGCACTCCGCAGCTTTACCATGGGCAAAGAAGCACAAACCATATTGCCAACGTCAGACATGAGAACAGGAATCCGACACGAAATTTCGGGAACCAACCGAGATTTTAATTCCCATAAAATATTTGCATTTGCTTGGTGAAGATAAATGAGTCCCGATGTTTTTATAGGATCAACATTTTTTGCCAATAAAAACTTGTTGCGTTGTTCCCAGCAATATTCAATTGCCATTTTAAATTCGTTTACTGTTTGAATAAATAAATTTTTTGGCTCATGAATTTCCAACACATTCCGACCAATATTTTTGATAGAAGTTGGTTCTCGACTTCCACCCACAGGAATAACAATACGGTCGGCCAATGTCGAAAGGGTATTTGCATAGGCAAATTTGAGGCCAGATGTTCGGCTCATATTTGCACTCAAGACTACTCCAGCACTGCCATCGGCAAATAACGATCGGGTTCTCAAGTCATTGGCAGCTAAACCGCGGTGTTTAACCTCGGTGGCGACAACAACTGCTTTTTTATTCTCTTCTAAAAATCCGGTGGACGTGCGCAAAGCGGACAAAAAAGACGAACACGAGCTCATGACATCGAAGCAATGAATGTGGCTTGGCCACGCCAAATTGCGGTGCACCCAGTGAGCGGTAGCGGGTGAGGGAACGTCGGGCGAGGTTGTTGCGACAACTAGTGTGCAAACATCAGCTCCGTCGCATTCCAACGGCTTTATTGCCGCACTAGCAAGGTCCGATGCAGCCTGATGCGATTGGGCGTAGCGACGTTGCGCAATTCCTGTGTGTTTAAGTATAGAGGAGGCAATGCGATTTCTATCATTAATATCTTCATGGCCCAACGACTGAGCAATTTCTAAATTACTCACTCTAATTGCTGGCAAACAGCCAAACCACGATTCAATTTCTAGAGGAATCCACATTTTTATTCTCTCTCATCGAAATAATTCACAAGATTATTCTTCTCGATAATCCGCCAACGAAACTAAGGCCGACATATCTTCCAATGTTGTTGTGTCGCCCACTGCTGATTTTCCCGAAGCGATATCGCGCAAAAGACGACGCATTATTTTTCCGCTCCGAGTTTTTGGCAATACATCGGTAAATCTTATTTGTTCTGGCTTAGCAAAAGAACCAATTTCTCGCGAAACATGGTCTTTTAACAGTTTAGACATTTCCATTTTGCCCTCGCCATTGGCAATTTTACTCTTAAATTCCGATTTTAAAGAGACAAATGCAAAAATTGAAGTTCCTTTTACCTCGTCAGGAATTCCCACAACAGCTGCTTCTGCCACGTGAATATTTCCAACTAGTGCGCTTTCGAGCTCCATAGTGCCAATACGGTGCCCAGCGACATTCATGACGTCGTCTACGCGACCTGTGATCCAAATGCAACCGTCTGCGTCTTTATATGCTCCATCTCCTGCAAAATACCACGGACTCGAATCTATTTTGGAAGAAAAACTGGACCAATATACGCTTTTGTATCGCTCCGGATCGCCATGAACCGTACGTAATTGTGAAGGCCAAGGTTCTTTGATAACAAGCTTTCCCGATTGGCCATTTTGAACTGGAGTTCCATCGTCCGCCACCACATCAGCCTGTATTCCAGGCAAAGGACGCATTGCGCATCCAGGCTTTTGGGCATGCAAAACCGGCAAGGCGCTAATCATAATTCCGCCAGTTTCTGTTTGCCACCAGGTGTCTACAATGGGGCATTGTTGGTTACCAATTACTTTATGGTACCAACGCCAAGCCTCTGGATTAATGGGTTCACCCACGCTCCCTAAAAGCCGTAAAGACGACAAATTTTTGGAAGCTGGAAACGAATCTCCTTGTTTCATAAAGCTGCGAATTGCAGTGGGGGCAGTGTAGAATATCGAAACTTTTTCTCGCTCTATTATTTGCCAAATGCGACTGTAATTTGGAAAATCTGGCGCACCTTCATAAATAACCGCCGTAGCACCTGCTGCTAAAGGTCCGTACACAACATAAGTATGCCCTGTGACCCAGCCGATATCGGCAGTGCACCAAAATATATCGGTTTTTTTGTGATCGAAAACCCACTCAAATGATGTTTGGGCCCAAAGCATATATCCGGCAGTGCTATGCACTACACCTTTGGGTTTACCTGTTGTGCCACTGGTGTACAAAATAAATAACGGATGCTCAGACGAAACATCCGCTGGTTCTGCCAATTTACTGCTCAAAACATTATGATACCAGTGAAATGGCACAGCAGATTTAACAAACTCTTGCGCTTCAACACTTACTGAATCATTTTTTTGATACCAACTTTGTCCAGTTGTTCCTGCTCTATCTACAGAAATAATATTTTTAACACTTTCACAGCTCGCTGCAGCCTGTATTGCAGAAACTATTAAATTCAATATTTTTCCGCGTCGATAGCCACCATTTGCTGTAATAATAATTTTAGCGTTGGCATCATTGATTCTATCTTTAAGTGCGTCAGCCGAAAACCCACCAAAAACTACTGAATGAGTGACACCAATGCGCGCACAAGCCAACATTGCCACTATAGATTCTGGAATTAAAGGCATATAAATTGCAGCCACATCGCCTTTAATAAGTCCTAAATTCAATAACCCTTGCGCAAATTTAGCCACTTCTGCGTGCAGCTCGCCAAATGTAAAAACCCTGCGTTCTAAACTCTCTCCGTTTTCGAATGCGGGTTCACCGTGCCAAACTAGCGCTATTTTGTTTTCAGTCTGTGTTCCCAAATGCTTATCAAGACACTGCGTTGACGCATTCAACAGTCCGTCTTTAAACCACTCCACAAAAGGAGGATTCCAGACCCTGACGTTTGTAAAAGATTTTTTCCATAAAATTTTCGTTTCAGCCAAATTTTGCCAGTATTTTAAACTCGCCGAGCCAGCATTTTCAAAAATCTCTTCAAATTGACTTGCATTTACAGTTGCATTTTTAACAAATTCAGAGGTTGATTTAATAGCTTCGTCTGTGCTAAACATTTTTACTTACTCCACACTGCAAACTCTAATTTCCAATTCAAATTTCAAAATCAACACCGCTAAGAACATGATTCATTAGTCAGAATGAGTCAAAGCGCCCTTTTGGAACATTTACAACATTGTATATTCTACATGATTGATTTAGTTGTCCACCGAGTCAGTTTTGAACTCAAGGACCTTGAATGTTGAAAAAAATATTAACTTTAAAAATTATTTGCCCAATATTGATAGCACTTTTAGTTATTTCTTTAATATCTTATTGGATGACTTTTCGAAAAATTGAAGACTCTCGCCTTGCAAGTAAAATAAATGAATATGCCCATATTTTATCTAAAGATGTCTGGGTTTTTAATCGGGTCGGGACGCAAAGTATATTGGACACGTTAATTCATGCAAATAGCTTGACCTCCGCCGAAATTTTTCTTTCCAACGGAAGGTCATTTGCTAAATCTGTCGATTCGGAAATTGAGCAGCAAGAAAGTCCTTTTGTTTATTATTTTGAATTAATCAATGAGCGCGTAATAAAGAGCGACTCTATCGAATATCAAGGTGAAAAATTAGGTTATTTACGTGTTATAATCTTTAAATACGATAAACTTCGCTATGTAATATCTACATTAATTGTGACATTTTTGATCTATTTTGTACTATTTGTTAACAATTTAGCTGAATCTAAACTGCTACTTCAGAAACAGATTAAAAATTCTGACTCTAAAATTTTTGACTTAGAAACTTCAACTCTTTTTTTAAGAGACCAAATTAAAAAAGTCGATCGAGCGAAATTAGAACTCGATGTTACAACACAGAGGCTCGAAGGATTTGCCCTGCAGGCATTTAAAGAACTCATATTGCCAATTTCTACTGTGGTTGAAGAACTCGAAACCCAATTGTCGCGCCTCGCACAATTTAATGTTAGCCCTTCAATAGAGTCTATTGAATATGCGATAAATGTTCTCAAACAGGCGCTTCATTTTATTGAAAATCCAGAGAACCCCGGAAGGAGTGACATGAGTTTTTTAAAGAGACTGGCAGAAAAAAAACAGACAAATACAAATTCTGCATCGCAAAATAAAAATACTTCGCCAATAAACTTTTCTAATCACACACTATTATCGGCCGTGAATTCGCTACAACTTTTGACGGATATGATTGAAAATGGTTACCGCTTTGACGACAATTTAGGACCAGCAAATTTAGCCTCAATGCGCAAAGCGGCAGACATTTTACAACAATTTGTAGAGCAATATGCTCATTCGAATTCGTAACGTTTGCGTTTTAAATCAAGCGAACTGCGGGGCAATTGCAACCCTAAGCACACCTTCGATAAATTGTATTTATGACGCGTCAGAGCGCATTCTAAAATCGCTTTTTCAACATCTGCAATTGTTTGATTAAATGGCTTATCTCCGTTTAGCGCGTGTGCAAGTCCTGTCAAAATAGGGTGCGCAGGCATGGTACTGTCGCGACGCAATTGGGGAGTTGCAATACTATCGGGAGCCGCAATTCCAGAAGGAGCATTCATGGTCTTAAAAATAGGCAAATTGTCGGCTTTTAAACCTGTTGGTTCGTCTTCAGACACGACTATCATTATTTCTAGAGCTTTAAAAAGCTGACGAATATTACCACGCCAAAAAAATTCAGCACATTTTTTCTTTAATTTATCGAGTTCATTCACACGAATACTGATAGAATTTCGAATGAAGTATAAATCTATGAGTTTTGAAATATCTTCTTTTCTATCCCGAAGGGCAGGTAAATGAATTTCAATACCAGTCAAACGAGTGCGTAAATCCAGCATAAAACGATCGGCATCGACTTCATCGTCTAGGTTTAAAGTTGTTGCGCAGACCACCTGAAACGACGATTGCAATGTTGCAGTGTCGCCCACACGTTGGTAAGTGCCGTCGCTTAATACTTTTAACAACATGCGCTGGCATGCTTTAGAAAGACAATGAATTTCGTCGAGAAATAAAATTCCGCCGTCTGCCTCAGCAACAAACCCACTGGTAGTTGCAATTGCACCAGCAAAGGATCCTTTTTTATGGCCAAAGAGCATGCTGAGCATGACATCTTCTTTTAAATTTGCACAATTTACATTTACAAATGGCACCAAACCTTCAATTTCGCAACGTTTACGATGCAATAATCGAGCGAGTTCTTCTTTACCTGTTCCAGTTTCTCCGGAAAGTACTACGGGCACCGCGCGGTGCCTTGCTGCACGTTCTACCAGTTTTTTGTGCGCTGGCGTAAGCACTAATCCATCGGGGTAAACCTGTAATATATTTTCAGGTAGGTTTATGCGGCGGTCTAGCTGTCGTGTTAATTCTTGACGCATCTTGCGTCTTTCAAAAGCTAAGTCTAGTGCAATTGCAAGTTCGTCTGCATTGATGAGAGGCTTGCGGATAAAATGCATGGCACCCAATGACAAAGCACGTTCACATATAATGGAATTAGGATCGGCACTCATGGCAATGATTGTGGTTGTGGGTTGCTCTTCTGTCACTCTCTTTAATAACGATAAACCTTCGTCTGGTAATCCATTAGAATTAAGATGAATATCGGTTAAAATAAAATCGAAAACGCGCGATTCGATGGCTGCCAGAGCCTCTTTAAAATTAGCTGCGCCCACAATTTCAAGTCCTAAAGCACGCGCATGCTTTACGTATGTTTCGAGCTCAAGAGATGTGTCTTCAACAATTAAAATCGATTGCATGCGGTGACCAGTCATGGGTCTTGCTCCTTTTAACGCTTCTATGTGTCCCAAAAGTTCTATACCTGAAAGAACTTGGAATGTGCACATAAATTGTTAAGTAGGAGTCAAAAATAATTTAACTATCTAATAAATATAGTTTTATTTTCATGCCAATGCCGAATTACCGGACATCAACTTCCGTAGAGTAGACCCACAATATGAAAACGAGCCGCAGGGCAAGGCCAAAAGCACAGCCCCTAACAGTGCCAAAGCCAGAGGATGGCTGACGTATAACATTTCGGAAATGCGAAAAGCGAGGCGATTTTGAGCTTGGCTCGTTAAGTACAACTCCGTGCCGAAATTCACAGCGAAAACTGAAGCCATTGATATTAAAATCGTATTTTTAACTTTCCCCTCACAGGTAAATCCAAACACAAATAACACTACACTTTGAACCCACCACGGCAAATAGAAAGGCAATGCGGTGAGCATAAGCAATAATATAAGTACTTTAACCTTCATTTTTTAATCTCCTACTTTTTTTGATTCAAACGTGTTTTCGTTGTCGATATTTTGATCTGTCGGCCCACTGTAGAAAATTAAATCATCGAGCTTTCCATTCTCCCAGGCAGGAATAAAATTATCGTACTGCAGATTTCCAGGTACTCCCGATTGTCCGCCAGGATAAATTCCTTTTGCAATGACTTTTGAATTGTCGAACGTCACAACCATTCGCCATGAAGGGCCATGGCTCTCTTTTGTTGCATTAATACTTGTTCCAGCACCACCGGTTTGCAGTCCCATATTTCCTAGACCAGGAATACGCGCTAAATGTCTAAAATTTGTTCCCCTAGTTTTGCCCAGGGTCCAATTTTTAATATTTTCTTTCCCAAAATCACTTGCCAAAGAGTCGACTGCCCAAATAAAAGAAGAATTTGCTATGTCGGAAAGCGTTTCTTTTTCTGGTGTATTGATATTGTCGAACCAATTGGAATTCGGTTCTTCTAAGATCAGGCGGATAGTGCGGTCGGAATATGGCCTTTGGCAACAAGAAGGATCGAATTCGTCTTCCCAAATCGCGTCCTGAACTCTATTCCACCACTTGCGGTACAAAGCAGGAGCCACTTCGTCGGCATTATTATAGTATTTCCAATCTTTAAGGTACGCGAGAGATATTTTTTGAACCTCATTTAAATTCTCGGGTATTATTTTACCCAGAAGAGTCGGCAATACCATTTGCGCTTGTTTGTCGAAATTGTCGCCTTGCATGTTTTGCATATCTTGGGGGGAATATTTTTTATTTTCACTCAAAAGCTCGCCAATACGCATGGCTCTCGCAGCGGAAGTAGCATTCCAATTTCCCACCAACCAATAAGGATAACTTCCGTCGGTGGCAAATTGATTTGCAGAACTTACAATTCCAGACGAAGGATTACTCACATGTGGAACTTCTGGTTTGGGAATCCAACTTGCCCAATCGTGCTCAGGCGAAGTGCCATCGAGGATGAATTTACCTTGGCCTTTCCAGCGCAGCGGAAGAAGACCGTTGTGCCATAATGCTACGTCCCCCGCCCTTGTAATGAGTGCAAAATTTTGAGCGGGACTTTTGTAAACTTGCAGAGCATCGGTTAAATTTTGTAAATTACGTGCTCTGTTTAATTTATAAAATGCCCACAATTCATTCGATGGTTCATGCGCTATCCAACGAAAAGCCAAAGGAATGAGTTCGGAGTTTGGCTCATTTAAGCGGTTCACTTCAAATGCAACGGGGCCATGATGAGTGTATGGGACTTCTAATTTTACACTCTCTTGCCCTTTTACAATAATATTTTCGCTTCTCTTTAAAACTAGATTCCACTTATTATTATAAAAATACTCGCTCTTTGTTTCGTTGTTAAATTTGACCTGGTACCAATCTGTGGCATCGGCACCAGAATTTGTGACTCCCCATGCCACGTCATTATTGAAGCCAATAATCACTCCTGGAGCGCCTGGTATTGAAACTCCATACACATTTACAGTTGGGGAGTGCAGTTGAACTTCATACCAAATAGACGGAAGTCGAAGTCCCAAGTGTGGGTCGTTTGCCAAAATGGGAAACGAAGTCGCTGATTTTGCAGCTGACACTGCCCAGTTATTGCTACCATTTGCAATATTTGGTTCAAAAAATTTGGGAATTGAAATTGCGGGAGGCTGAAACGGATTTAACGGAATTTCTGGCTGCTTTACGCTAGATGTCCATTGAGTACCTTTTGGAATAACTGGATTTATATTTTGGTTAAAATCTGGAAATAAGTTATCCAGAACAGCTATTCCGTGTTTACTTAAATTGTTGGACATTCTTAAATCGTCGCTTTTTCCAGACAAATCCCATGCCATTTGCTTAATTAAGAGCACTGTTTTGAGAGGAGACCATGGTTCTGGCTTATAATCGAGAATTTTGTATTCAATAGGCAAATGTTCTGGCTGCAAAGATTCAATGTATGCATTTACGCCTCTGGCATAACTTTCAACATATATTTTTGTTTCGTTAATGCTGAGCATTTCTGCAAGCGATTTTTCAGCGGCCCAAGTGAGACCCAATTTGCGCATTTGAATATCGTGAGGCAGCACCGCTGGCCCAATTATTTCGGACAATCGCCCTGCAGTGGCGCGCACTTGAAGCTCCATTTGCCACAATCTGTCTCGCGCCGTCACAAAGCCTTGCGCGTATGCCAGAGACTCGTCTGACGAAGCAAAAATGTGCGGCACGCCTCGCTTATCGTAATTGACTTTAAACGAGCCATTTGAGGTATTTTCTGGCCGAGATTGAACCTGCATTGCCATCTCAAAATCTCTCGCAGCACCGCCTGATTTTAAGTTTTGCCAGAGTCCTTTTTGAGGACTCAAAAACCTTCCCAATGGCGGAAGCGGCCCCCATTTGAGTTGAAATCCGCAAAAAAGGCCCGCAGACAACCCTACAGAAATTAAAAAATGAATTGTCTGGCTCGACTTCTTTTTCACTCGTTGTTTTCCTTTTCTAAACACAGTGTATAAATTTTATTCACATAAATTTACCAAAAACATTGAAATTTCAATGCTTTAAACATGGCCCTAGACTTGCTTATGTGATTTTGCGTCTGAATTGTAAATCACATTCTAGAAAAGTAGAACCACATGTCTAAAAAAATGATTGGCATTTCATTTTTGTTATTTTTTGTTTTGATTTTAACCGATTTCTTTTTCAAAACATTTAATATTCATAGTATTTTTCATTATAAAGTTGGAATTATTATAGCTTTAGTTACCTTAGCAGGCGTGCCATATTTTTTTGGACAAGAGAAAAGAAATTTGTCTGACCTTGGAATTGCAGAATCGGAAGACAATAAAAGAATAGGAAAATCCGCACATCCCTATTTGAATTGCTCCAAATACAGAAGGCGGATTATCAAGAAACTCAAAAACGCTGCCTAATTATTTTTTACCACTGATACAGAATTGTTGCACTGTTGCGGTTACTGCCGAAGAAGGAAGCGCGCAGCATTCTGTTTTATGGCCGTAAGCATAAGCTGTATCTAGACAAAGCTTGCCAGAATCGGGAACGGGCGGAGTTGAAGGAGGTGGCTTATAACCGGAACAATTTTTATCTTGCGCCATTTGCTGAGCCGTTTTTCCGATGCATCCAGGAGGCAATCCGCTGTCGGGAGTCGTGGGAACTTGTGGGACCTGAGGAACTCCGCCCGTTGGAGGCATTGTGCTTCCGCAAGTGTTGTTTTGGTCGGGAGTACAAGGTGCTTGAACTGGAATGCAAGTACCGGTGCCTTGGTCGGGAGTGGTTCCACCTGGGCAGCTGGAAGGAGTTTGGGGCACCGTTGTAGAAGGAATACAGCTCCCCGATTGATCTGCAGTTGTACAAGGCGCAGTTGGTGCTGGTGGAGCAGAAAACTTTAATACAATGGCGTAGTTTGTGTCTGCGCCTTTGAAAGTTTTTCCGTCTAGTGAAACGGATTTTTGAGTGCCTACGCCCCAAACCTGCGCCCATTTTGAGGCGTCTGCTGGAGGGAAAGGATACTCTGCCGCATCTTTGGGGTAACGCGCGAATTCTTCGCCGCCACAAATTCCCATAGGTGTGAGTTTCGCAAATCGAGCGGGGTTGGCAGTACAGCTACCATTTAAGGTAATAGGCTGATCGACCGGGTTGTAATTTGCAGGCGCAACAGCAGTACCAATGTCTTGGTTATTTGCGCGCAAATGAATGACTCCGTTAGAATCTTGCGAGCACGGCCACTTGCCGTAAGGCATAACTTCAGAAACCATGCGGCTTTGGCCCACCAAAATATTTACGCGAGGCGAAGCAGTACAATCGCTGTGGCCGTCGGGCTGGTGAGGATTCCGGCCCATGGTTTTACCATCTTTACGAATCAAAATAACGTTGCAACTTGTGACAGTTTTGCCAGGAGCTGCATCCGGATTGAGTTGATCTTTTCGGTAAACTCCAGGCAAACTGACAGGCTCTACATAAATATCATACTCTCTTGAATTATTGATGCGGTAATCGATGGCGGTGTAGCCATACGCTGGCGGAACTGCGAGATAATCGCCATCGCAATTAAAAGCACCCATTTGCTGCTGCTGTTGCGAAGAAGACTGTTGAATCTCTCCACCTAATTCCTTCTTCTGGCAAGAAATAGCCGAAAGCGATACAAGGGCAAAACATGAAAACTGCAAAGCGTTCAAAGTACGTTGATTCACTGTGGCTCCTCCGTCTTGAGCAAAACGATATGCGTCTTATCGGCTTTGACTTTTAAAACTTGAGCCGGGGCGCACGGGGTACTTAAAAAATCATGCATTCTTGTATGTTACTTTAAAAGACCACATGCGTACTTTTTGGCGGCTAATTTTACCGCGTTGTTATTAAGAGCTTTGAGTCCCAATTAAAAGGTTATTCTTGTTGAAAATGTAAAAGCCCTAGCAACGGTGTGTTACTAGAGCTTTTAAAAACCAAACTTATTTTGTGCGTTTGGTATCAACAATTAGCTCATGAGCGGTTGAGCGACGTCAGCTGGCTGCATTCCGATGGCATCTTTGCGAGAGAGCTTAATACGACCTGTGCGGTCGATTTCAATTACTTTCACAAGAATTTGCTCGCCTTCAGTAACAACGTCTTCGACGCGGGCAACACGATTGGGAGCCAATTGCGAAATATGAACAAGGCCTTCTACGCCAGGTTTAATTTCTACAAAGGCGCCAAAGTCAGAAACTTTTTTAACAGTTCCCATATAAACTTCGCCAATGGTGGGGTCGCTGGTTACGTATTGAATCATGCGCTTAGCCAAAGCCGCTGCTTCGCCATTAGTAGACGCAAGATTTATAATTCCCGCATCGTTAATATCAATTTTACAGCCTGTTTCGGCAGTGATACGCTTGATATTTTTGCCACCAGGGCCAATAAGGTCGCGCACGCGATCGGGCTTAATTTTAATTTGCTCAATGCGCGGTGCACGCACGTTGAGGTCGTTGGCAGCAGAAATAACGTTGGTCATTTTTTTGAGAATATGCAGACGACCTTCGCGCGCTTGCTCAAGAGCTGTGCGCAAAATCTCAATTGAAACTCCGGTAATTTTAATGTCCATCTGCATTGCAGAAATTCCATTTTTACTTCCGGCAACTTTGAAATCCATATCGCCTAAATTGTCTTCGTCGCCCAAAATATCGGAAAGCACTGCGACTTCCGTAGGTGAATCGAATACAAGTCCCATAGCAATTCCAGCTACGGGTTCTAATAAAGGAACACCAGCATCGAGCAGCGCTAAAGTACCAGAGCACACGGAAGCCATTGAAGACGACCCGTTGCTTTCAGTGATTTCAGACACCATACGAATGGTATAAGGAAAGCGCAGGCGAGGAGGAATGGCAGCCTTAAGTGCACGTTCAGCCAAATTTCCGTGGCCCACTTCGCGACGGCCTGGGCTCATCATTCGCTTGCATTCTCCAACAGAATATCCGGGCATATTATAGTGCAACATGAAGTGTTTTTCTTCAAGAATTGCATTAATAGACTCAGAACGCTGCGCGTCGTCTGATGTGCCTAAGGTAACAATACCTAATGATTGTGTTTCGCCACGTGTAAAAAGTGCCGAACCGTGAGTGCGTTTTAAAACTTCTACTTGGCAATCAATGGGTCGAATATCGGTGGTTTTGCGGCCATCAATACGGAAATTATCTTTGATAATATTTTTACGCATTGTGCGGTAGCAAGCCATTTCGAACAAATAAGCAAAATCGCCCGCAGAACTTGCATCGTCGGCTACAATAAGTGCCGCTTTTGCATCAGACTCAACTTTAGAAATCGCTGTTTTACGGTCAGCTTTTGCGGCAATTCTGTAAGCTTCTTTAATTGCCGGACCGAATTTTTTGTCTAATGCTTTAGACATAGCTTCGCTGCGCTTGATTTCGGGCACAAGGCGCTTAGGAACACCAATTTTTTTACGGAGGTCTTCTTGCGCAGCACACATAAATTTAATTTGCTTGTGTGCGAGTTCAATGGCTTCCAAAATAAGTGCTTCGGGCACAAAATTTGCAGCAGCTTCTACCATCAAAATGGCTTCGGCAGTACCAGCAACAACGATGTCGAGGTCGAGCTCAGCAAAAGTGGACTCTGGTGGATTGATAATAAATTTGCCATCTTTAGAGCCAATGCGCACGCCAGCAGCGGGCCCTGCAAAAGGAATATCTGAAATATGAAGTGCAGCACTTGCCCCTAATATTGCAAGAATTCCTGGCGAAACCTTAGGATCTGCCGATAAAACTGTGGCAACAATTTGAGTCTCTACAAGAAATTGCTCTGGGAATAACGGACGCAAAGGACGGTCGATGAGTCGGCTCGTTAAAACTTCGCGGTCAGATGGTCGAGATTCGCGCTTAATGTATCCGCCAGGAATACGCCCTGCCGAATAAAATTTCTCGATATAATCGACACTCAAGGGGAAAAAACTTTGCCCAGCTTTTGCTTCTTTAGCAGCAACTACAGCAACTAAAATCTGGGTATCACCACAGGTGACAAGAACAGAACCATTGGCCTGACGCGCTATGCGTCCTGTTTCGATGGTGATGGTTTGATCACCAATCTTGACAGCCTTCTGGATAATATTGAACATTAGGACACAACTCCGTGACGGCCCGGCCTTCAAAAAAGGCTTTTTCGGGAATGCCTAAAGGCGGCCGCCTTATAAAACGTTTATCCTCCCGACCCTTCGAGAGTCCCAACGCACCATGCGTCGGCTTTGACTTTTTTTATTTCGTCAGGGTATCAACGTAGCAGGAAAATCGCCGGACTTGAAGGGCACCGTCACTGGTCTTTGATAAGTCTTTTTTTTACCTCTGAATCCGGAGCTTTATCAATTATGGCTGTTTACAAAATTCTAAAATACCCTCATGTGCTACTCCGCAAAAAATCTTCACCGGTTGAATCGATCAATGCGTCAGCAAAAACCTTTATTCAAGGCATGATCGACACCATGTACGCCTTCGACGGCATCGGACTGGCGGCACCCCAGGTTGGAATATTAAAGCGAATTATTGTTATAGATATTAAAACATATCTCGAAAACAAAGACCTCTCCGATTGGCATGGCTCAATCAAATTTTCACGCGCTGGCGCCGTGTGCCCCATTACTTTTCCACTCAGCCTCGTAAACCCGGTTATTTCTGCCCACGAAGGCATGGTCAACTTTCCTTTTGACGGCTGCCTGTCGTTGCCAGGACTTGAGCAAGGAAAAACTCCGCGTTATAAATTCATTTGCCTAGAGGCTAGAGACGCTGAAGGAACTGTAATAAAAATTGAATGTGAAGGCATACTTAGTATTTGCCTCCAACACGAAATAGATCACCTTGAAGGCGTTTTGTTTATTGATCATCTCATCGAGAAATCAGACCAAAGCGACATTGTCGCCGACATACAAGAACACGAAGACGACCCTGCCGAGCGCAAGCGCCTCCGCAAAGTGAAACCAGTCGATGCCAGAAATTTGGGGTTTCAATTCTAATTTGCCGATAGAGATAAACTTTTCGACGTCGACCTCGTGGTAGAATTATTAAAATACCACAGTGGATGGATACATGCCCAAATTCAGAAAAGCTCTGTTTCAATTGCATTCAATTGCATGTGCATTGCTTTTTACAATTTTACTCCACAATTGTACGCCTAAAGAAAATGTTCAAAATAGAGGCTCTAATACAAAAACAGATCCCGCAGCAGTTACTTCTCCTGTGGCACCCACAGATACAAACCAAGCCCCGCTACCCGACAGAAGCCTTGCCGGGTCATGCCTAAACCCACTTCGTCAAACTACAGCATCTGAAAATGCTGTTAAGTGCTGCATAGAAAAAAAGTATGGAACCGCGACGACTGCCTGCCAAAGCACAATGTCAAAATGTTGGTCTCAGAAAGTTTGGGACTATTTGAATGGCTTAACAACTAATTGCGGCGGTAATTCCGCAGTAACAATGGCTTCAAATTCTCCAAAAATTGCAGACAAGCCAAACAACAGGCCATCAAATTCTATTCAAATCACACTTGCTAATGGCACTTGTGAACAATTATATGTCAATCCTTCAATCGGTACTGCTACAGAGTACTGCACCAAGTGTGCGAAAGAAGGCGGAAAACATGCGGACTATTGCAATTCACAAGAGTTAAATGGTTCAAATTCGAGCGGGTCTTCAAACACCGAATCAAATGACACCTGCGAGGTTCTTCAAAAAACCGCAAGAGGTAAAGATGAGATTTTAAATTATTGCAAAAAATGCGTGAAATCTGATGCTAGTTCCGAACGATATTGCCGAGCAATGGGAATTATCGAAAACCCCGGGGGAATCATTGATTTTGCCCCGGCCCCAGGAAATTCGGTTGGAAACCCCACCCAAAAGAGAGGTTGTTATCCTATCCCTGGCGCCAAACAACCAGCCGCCGGAGGACAAACCAAACAATGTTCAGAGAGGACATCTGACGCGTTGACGTGCGAAAAAACTTCATTGGGAGGAGACGATTTCTGTTTTTGGATCGACTGATAAAATACTAAATAATACCTATATATAATTACAATAAACAATCGAAAATATATCAATACAAATTCTTATGCTCCGAAACAAAAACAAGATAATCTGCAATTTCTGCCGTTACTTTAGAATTCAAATGCCCAAACGATGGCATTTCTGATCCGGCAATTCCTTCTTTAATTGTTAGCTGAATTCCGCCATTGGTAAGCCCATTTTTATATTTTGTGCTGGGATTCAAAAAATTTGGCATAGCGCTGCGCAAATTTGCCGAAGAGGGCCCGTTACCTTTGCCTTCGGGGCCATGGCACGCAGCGCAATTTTGTTGAAACTGATAGCGTCCGCGAGCCTGCGAATCGGTCAATTTAAATTTCTTTTGGTCTTCGGGCGAAAGCGCCCACGGCGGTGCCTCATTGGTAAAAAGCATTCCAAAGGGTGATTTATCAAAAAAAGCAGGCAATATTAAAAATCCGACGGTTAGCAATAAAAACAATACAAATGCACCAATGCCAATGGCTTTCATGGGCAAAGGCTTTGGCTCATCTAACGGATCATTCATATGTGATTATCCCTTTATGAAATAGTTTGAATTCAAAATGTGCAGCTCCCCATAAGTCGAAGGTACAAGAATTGCATCTTCGGCAGCGGGATGCTAGTTTTCACCTTCGTAAAATCTGCAATTATCGCGATTTTTCGCTTACCGGTCGGACAACTTTGTCCTGGGAGACAGCCACATGTCGATGATCAAAAATGCCATGCCCCTTTTGTCAGTTATAGCTTGGGGGCTTTGCCACTCATCAAATGCATTTGCTGCTTCTGCACAAGTGCACGGTCAAGCAGCAATAGTTGGCGATTTTAGCACCAATTTGCCACCCTTCAGCTCAACCTATCAAGGCTGGCGCGTGCCACTTGGATTGACTCTCGAAGCTCGGGCTTCAAACAATTTGAGTTTATTTCTTGATTTACGATACGGCGACAACGCTTTTCCTGCAGCCGGACGAAACCTTGGCAACAAACAATCTCTTAATATTTCAGAAAAACAAAAAGGCTCCGAAGTTGTGCAACCGTTTAGTTACGAAGGCACCTCAGGCACAAGCCGCGATACCATTCATGTCGGATTTGCTTATTTGCAATACGCATCTGATGTCGGATTATTCAAAGTAGGCCGCATGCCCCGAAATTGGGGTCTCGGAATTTGGCGCAATGCAGAATGGAAACCCGAAGGCGGAGCAATTTCCACTTCCGACGCAATTTCGGCAACATTTGACATCACTTCATCGTTTTCTGGCAGTCTTTATTGGGAAAAAATCTCCGAAGGCCAACCCACTTCTCTCGAAGACGATGCAGACGGATTCACGGTTGAAGCACTTTTAGTAGATGACCCCAGCGATCAATCTTCGTCGGGAGTGTCGCGTAAAATAGGCATTGCATTTAACAATTACGACCACAAGCAATCATCAACTAAAATTAAAACCTTAGACGCATTTGCAAAAATCAACACCGACCATTTTGGAATTGAAGGCGAAATTCTTTACCCTAGTGGAAGCACCCGTAGCCTTTCTTACCAGTCAAATGGCGGCCCTTCTACCCAATGCGCAACCACACCCGGTAGCCAGCCAAAAACAGAGAATATTTTAAATATTTCTTGCGACTCGCAAAAAATAGAAGGTTTTTCGGCTTTATTGCGCACCCGTTATCAATTTGGCAGCCCCGCAGGCCAGGGCGAAAAATCGCTCAATATTTCTCAAGTAGAGTCGGTACGCTCGCGCCAAGCAACCAATATGCGCCCCGAAACTCACACCGCGAGCCTCTGGTATGGTTACGCTCGGGGAGATTCTGATGCTTTTACAGGCATTGCAGACGCTCAAAAAGACGACTCCCTTAAAGTATTAGCAATGCATCCCAATATGCGTCCTGCACTTTTAATGAACTCTGCATCGGCAAATTTTGTTCCAGGAATGCCAGGCCCGCTTGTTCAAAATGAAACATTTTTACGCGCAGACTACACTTACGAAGCGCCAAATTTTGGAACAATTACACCAGCTGTAATTTGGGGACGCATTAACTCCTTAAATACAAAAGCAGACCTCGAAACATCTGTGGGTAAAACAGCCAATTTAGGTATGGAATTCGATATCAAATACGGCTTCCAGACCACCGATAATTTAAATTTATCTCTCGAAGGCGGATTTTGGTGGCCAGGCAAAGCATGGCAAAGTCGTGCAAACAGCAAGCAGGATCCCGTATACGGAATCAAAACCACCGCATCGACGCAATTTTAAGGTTACCAACGTAAAATTCTTAGACACTTGATATGAAAAAATCATCAATAAAATCTTTAAAAAATAATTGGCACAGACTTTGCATAAACCAAAATGTCTGCTGTACTTTTATTTTTTAAGGAGCAATTCATGAAGCAATTATTCCGCATTTTAGCTCAAACTCTGAGTCTTTTAGCAGTGGTTGGCGGTTGCCGAAAAACACAAACCATCGAAAAACAAAAAGACATCGAAGCTTTTTCGGCGCTTCATCACATATCCGAAGCACCAGCACCCATTGCAAACGCAGCTCAATCTGTCGTTAAAATTGTGTTTCCGTTAGCGCAAGGTACGGGCTCGATAGTCAAGATTCCTGGCAGCCCCGATTCACTCCTTATGACCAACAGCCATGTGGCGGGCCCTCAAAACTGCGCTGCTACGGGTTGCTATGTCGATCTCTTAACTGATTTTCAAAAGGGCAGTGAACGCGGATATTATTTCATTAAAATAATCCCAGTCGCCGCATCACCGGACGTAGATGTTTCGTTTTTTAGATCGAATCCGACTCCCCCCACGCGCCGTTTGCAATGCCACCAGCGCTTGAATTCGAGGTCAAATCGGCGCGCGATTTAATCAATACAAAAACTTATGTTGTTGGACACCCACTTGGCACACTCAAAAAATGGAATTTAGGCACCGCACTGACGGCAGAAAATCAATGGATTGGAACAGATAATTTTATATTCCACGGAAACAGTGGCTCACCGCTGCTCAACGAGCAAGGAAAAATAGTTGGCATTTTTCACAGTGGAGAAGTTTCAGATGGTTCCATGACAAAAACTAGCGTTAAAAACTACAGTTATGCTTCTCCATCTGAGCTTATAATTAAGACATTTGAAAAAGAAAAAGGCACACTCGCAACCAGTTTAAACGATTTCGCAATTTCTGCTGAGCCCATTACTTTGGCAGACTATTTACCTCAATGGTATCGTTTTTATACCTCTCGCACAGCTCCAATATTCAAAGATAATACGGCAAATAAAAGCCTCTTAAATTTGCTCGGCGAAAAATGCGACGGAGAACTAAAATCTGCAGAAAATTCCTCGTACGGCGATTTTAATCGCAGCTATGAAGCGTGCCAAGTGGCATCGCAGGTCATTGATTGCGATAATAAAAATGCATCACCAGCGAGCATTTGCCCCGGTGCTACCGAAAAAACAGTATGGCAAACTCGATTAAATTCTTTGGCTGAATCTTCAGCAAAATATTCTGGTCGCAACCCTAACGATTTGTTTGTGCATGCAGCTTTCTTGCTAGAAACCACCGAAGATTCTGCAAAAACAAAGGGACTAGAAAATTTAAACAAGTATTTGTCTAAAAATGATATTCCGCTAGATTTTTCTTTAGCAATCCGTCTTTTGTCTTTAGCACCTCAAAATTCTTTGCCTAAATACAAAGACACAGATTTAAAATCGTATGTTTTAAATTATGAATCGATACCATCGAACAAAGCCGAAATTCTCGAAATTGCTCGATCTGCCATGTTTTTAAGAAGAATTAGAGCCATCTCAAAAGAAGAATTTAAAGCATTTTTAGAAAAACTAATGGCCAACGAAAATACTTCTCTTAAAGAGCTACTTCACATTGAATTAATTGCATATAATTTTAATATTCTTCAATAAGAGCATTCTGCGGCATAACTATTCTCTAATAAATGTAGCCGGATTCACCTTGCGACCGTTCATAACAACTTCGTAATGTAAATGCGGCCCAGTTGTGCGTCCAGTTGCACCAACCTCACCAATTAAATCGCCTTTTTTAACAACCTGCCCCACATGTACTGCAATGCTTTTTGCATGAGCATACCGACTGATAATGCCGTGGCCGTGCGATATTTCGGCATAATTTCCGTAGTCATCGGCGTATCCCACTCTTGCCACTGTGCCGTTTGCAGCAGTTCTAATGGGCGTACCAAGGGGAGCAGCAATATCCAGACCTTGGTGCATTCTATTTTGGCCAGTAATGGGACTTGCCCTCATACCATACAACGAAGAAACCCATCCGCTCACAGGTGAAATAGATGGCGTGGAAGCCAATCGTAAGCGATAAAGTTGCAGAGTTTCTAACAAACCTTGAAGCTCTTCTGCTTGATTTCCGCTTTTATTTTTGATATCTGAGAGCTGCACAAACAAATCTTTAAATTCAAGGCTGTCGAATTTTACATTTAAAGGCATAGACGGAGCTTCAATTCCGCCACGCTTTTTGCTCAAGGCGTATTCTTCTTTAGTGAGTGGGCCGATATTGGGAGCAAGTGTACTCACGTTACCTTGAGTGTTTCCTGGGGGCAATTTTTCGGCAGAAATATCAGGTTTTGTGCGATTGTAACGCGATTTTTTCTTTGATGCATTTGCTTCTTGAGCGGTCGGTTTTACATCTTGTGCCACTTCACGCACTTCGTCTGAAAACTTATCGACTCTATTTAAATTGCTCTGAACCTCTTGCAGCTTTGCCACTAATGCTGCTGCTTCACTGCGGATACTGTGATTCTCTGCCTTTAATTTATCATATTCAGTAAGTACCGATTTTAACCGCGCACAAGTCACACTTAGCGCAGTGACTCCACCAAAAAGACAAAAAAGCCCGACAATTCCTACAAACACAAGCGCTTTAGGTACCGAAATACGGCGCGATGCACCAGATTCGTTTGGAATATATATGAGTGTGTAAGTCGGAAGTCGACTCAGCACTCCGTTCTTTGATTGGGGCGCCATGCTGCGGGGCATGGAACTTTTCATTGCATTCTTAACCATAAACTCTCCTCTAAGCATTTGCCCCTGTGTCAACGACCTGGACAATCCTTGAGCTCACCACTCTCTCGGCCAGATGACCGCAGAACTGAATGAAAGAAAGTTCCACTTGCAATTTTTTTTGACCAAAAATTTTTAACTCGCTGATTTAATTCAAATACGCCACAACTACAGAGATATTGTCTTCGCCGCCTCTTTCGTTTGCCATGGAAATGAGATGGGCCGGAGCCAATTCGGGCGTAAGGGCCGAAAGCGCTTGAGCAATTTCGATGTCTCTTACTTTATTTGTAAGACCATCGCTGCACAGCAAAAATTTATCGCCTTTCAAACACTCAAAGGCAAAGGTATCGACTTCTTCTTCCTCCTGATACCCCACACACCGCGTGATAACATTGCGTATCTGCGAGGCGAGGGGGTCATTTTTTTTGAGAACACCAGCTTTTATTTGCTCATTCACAAGGGAGTGGTCTTCGGTAATTTGATACAAAAGTCCTGCTCGCAAAAGATAACAACGACTGTCACCCACATGCGCAACCAAACCATAATTCCCATATTTTGCATCGCTGTTCTGCCCAGGAGGCAACCATAAAAGTGTTGTGGTTGTGCCCATTCCTCTAAATTGAGGAAGCTCAAGCGACCGTTCGTAAATCCGCAAAGAGGCAGCATTCACTGTTTGCGCAAGTGCTGTTTTTTTATACGCAATATCGCCTGCATATAAGTTGGATAATTTGTTAGAAACCTCTTCGATAATACTCGAAACAGCAAGGCGGCTGGCAATTTCGCCACCAGCACGCCCTCCCATACCATCGGCAACCAAATAAATGCCGAGTTTCTTGTCAATTGCAATACTATCCTGATTATTTTCGCGCACCATTCCCACATGAGAGTCACCGGCAGCAGCAACTTCACCACAGTTCCAAATCAGATTTTGTTCTAGTGGTCCGTCGCGAAACAGTTTACCCTGCAGGTTTAATTCCGCCTCATTTGAGTTTGGTGTAGCCATTCATAATCTCCAAATTAAAGTCCAAAATTACTGGTGTGTCAGTACAACCAGATTCTAAAATAGCCCCGGCATCCTTCGTTTACCCACATGCGATTCATGTAACGGTCGAGACCAAAATTCAGGCCTTCAACACAACTGGTATGTGAGTACTGTTGCAACAATTGTATGGCATATGGCCGCCCAACGCCGCCAAAATAGCAATACTGCAAATTTGAGTTAAAACTCGCGCAATCTAGTGTTGAGAGCATACTGGCAGGCTGACTGTGAAACATACGCCGACTCGGCAAAAGTTTCGTAAATATAACCCTCTTGGGTCGTTAAATTTGACTGACACGATACCTCTGCAAAAGCAGTCGAGCTCAGAACTAGAGTTCCTAAACCCAACAAAAATAGCGATTTCATAAGTCCTCCTCACAGTTTGTGTCGAAAACAGACCTGTCTCCGACAAACGCATCATAGCGCGGCAAAAATCTGGCGCAATGCACTTAAAATATGAGAATTATGAGCAAATCGACAACAAGGAAAAAATTGCCTCTAGAGGACTTACAAAAGAACGCCGAAGACGCTGAGACGGGCACAAAGAAAATGGTCTGGTCGGCAGGGTTCGAACCTGCGACCATCGGATTAGAAATCCGATGCTCTATCCAACTGAGCTACGACCAGACGTGCCCGGTGGTTAGCACAAAAATAACGCTTTTGTAAAGGAATCGGGAAAAGGTTTATGGGCGGACGAATAGGCGAAATAATCAAAAAATCTAATTTGCTTGGCAAAGAAGACTTCGCCCGAGCGCTAGAATTTTCGCAACGCGATAATATTCCCATCAGTTATTTTGTTTTAAAAAACAATTTGGCTACCGAACCTGAATTAATGAAGGTATTAGCCAATGGCTTGGGCATTGCCGAAGTTTTATACCCCCATGAAATTGATATTGAAAGCGCTGTTTTAAACTGCATTCCAAAAGAATTTGCCTTTCAGTACCGCATGATTCCGGTAAACCGACTCGCAAACAACTTAATTGTAGCGGTTGGCGACCCTACTAATATTACATTATTCGACTCTGTTTCTGCTAAATTAGGCGTAAAACTACGCGTAAAACTAGCATCCGAAATTTCGATTCAAAAAGCTCTCGAAAAATATTATCGTAACAAGGTTGAAGACTCTCCCCGTTCTACCAAACAAGGTCCGGCCCTATCGTCTGAGGCCGGCGAAAGTTACGTTATTAACTTTATCGACCGACTTATGCAGAGTGCAGCGACTCGCCATGCCAGTGATATTCACATCGAACCTTTTGAAACAAGCCTCCGCGTACGTTTACGTGTCGATGGCTCACTCATTGAATATGAACAAAAACCGCGCTTTGAAATTAAAGATGCGCTTTTGTCGCGTGTTAAAATTATATCTGGTCTCGATATTTCCGAAAAACGGTTGCCGCAAGATGGCAACGCAAAACTAGAAATTCCGAGCTACGGAAAAATGGACTTCCGCGTAAGCAGTTTGCCTACAGTTTGGGGCGAAAAAATAGTTCTGCGTTTGCTCGACAAAGGCAATTTGCAATTAGACATGACCAAACTTGGATTCGACAAAGAACAATTAGATCAATTTAAAGACGCTATTTCGAAACCTTTTGGAATGGTAATTGTAACAGGACCAACGGGCTCCGGAAAAACCACGACCCTTTACTCGGCACTGAATGAATTAAATCGAATTTCTGAATGCGTTATTACTGCAGAAGATCCTGTGGAATTCACTATTCCAGGAATTGCACAAGTCAATGTACGACCCGATATTGAATTCACTTTTGCAAAAGCACTTAAAGCATTTTTACGCCAAGACCCCGACGTCATTATGGTGGGCGAAATTCGCGACGCCGAAACAGCAGAAATCGCAATGAAAGCTGCCCTCACAGGCCACATTGTGCTTTCAACACTGCACACCAACAATGCACCCGAAACTCTAGAGCGATTGAGAAACTTAGGAGTGGCTCCATTTACAATAATTTCTGCACTTAATGCTGTTGTGGCACAACGTTTAGTGAGAAAAATATGCACACAATGCAGAGCCGAAGATCACCTGCCCGAAGACGAACAAATTCAACTTGGCTTACCCGCACAATTTGCCGGCACATTTAAAATATACAAAGGCGAAGGGTGCGAAATTTGTAACGGAACGGGATACAAAGGCCGTATTGCGATTTACGAAGTGCTCACCATGAACGACGCTGTGAGGCGTTCTTTGGCCGAGGGTGGAAGTGTTTTAGACGTCAAGCGCATAGCAATGGCAGCGGGAATGCAAACATTGCGGCAAAGCGCCTGGAAAAAAGTTTACAAGGGCCTCACCACAATTTCAGAAATGATTGAGTCTAGCAATTCAGATATTGAAGTGCCTAAAAATGGCATGAGGAGTGCATCATAATGGTGCTTAAAGTGACACTTCAGCAGCTATTAAAAGCACAAGCCGAACAAAATGCATCGGACTTGCATATTACAGTTGGAACGCCTCCACAAATGCGCATACATGGCGATTTATGTCCCGTAAAAATAGACCCACTTTCGGCGCAAGACACTGAGTCACTCTGCTATTCAATATTAACCGAAGAACAAAAAAGACAATACGAAGAAAACAAAGAGTTAGACTTATCGTTCGCACTCAAGGGCGTGGCGCGTTACCGTGCCAATATATTTCGCCAAAGGCAAAGTGTGGCAGGAGTTTTTAGGCTCATTCCAAGCGAAGTTAAACCATTTGATTCACTTCATTTGCCTCCCGCTGTAAATGCTTTGTGCGAGCTTTCGCGCGGATTAGTGCTGGTAACCGGTGCTACAGGCTCGGGCAAATCAACCACACTTGCAGCCATGATAGACAAAATAAACCGGGAGTTACCTGGGCATATATTAACCATAGAAGACCCTGTAGAATTTACACATCAGCATAAAAAATGCATAGTAAATCAACGCGAAGTGGGAACAGACACAAATTCCATCACACGTGCACTAAAAAGCGCACTGCGCGAAGACCCGGACGTAGTACTCATTGGAGAATTGCGAGACTTAGAGACCATTTCAGCTGCTCTAACTATGGCCGAAACAGGGCATTTAGTATTTGCAACACTACACACAAACTCTGCAGTTTCAACTATCAACCGTATATTAGATGTTTTTCCACCACACCAACAATCACAGGTTCGGGTACAATTGTCTGCTACTCTACAAGGAGTTGTATCGCAACAATTGCTTCCGTCTTTGCAAGGCGGACGCTGCTTAGCAGTAGAATTACTGATTCCTACTCCCGCTGTAAGAGCGCAAATTCGAGAAGACAAACTGCATATGGTGTATCAAACCATGCAAATGAGTGGCGATAAAGCTGGAAATCAAACCCTCACTCAATGTTTAACCGGACTCGTTCAGCGCCGCATTATAAGCGTCGAAACCGCCTTTTCCGCAGCAAATGACATTGAAGAATTAAAATCTATTCTTGCGCGCACTGGCGTAGGAAAAATATAATTATGCCTCAATACACCTACAGCGGACGCAATAGAGCAGGACAAAGCATGAAGGGGGTTATTAGCGCACCCACCGACGCCGAAGCTCGCGGAAAACTCCGGATTATGGGTGTAATGGTGTCTTCTTTAAAAGCACCAAAGGGCAGTAATACCAAAGACGGAAAAGACGAGTTGCCGCCGCTTATAGACTTTGAAAAAATACCCTTTTTGCAAACCAAAGTTAAAACATCGGAACTTGCAGTTTTTACCAAACAGCTCTCAGTCATGACAGATGCAGGTTTGTCTATTATTCAATCGCTCGCAATGCTCGCAAGCACTACGGACAACCCTAAACTGCGGCGCACTTTATCGGAAATTCGCGATCAACTCGAACGCGGACTCGATTTAGCAACTGCTATGGAAAAGCACCCCAAGGTTTTTAACAGTCTTTTTTGTTCTCTCGTTCGTGCTGGCCAAAATTCTGGACAGCTCGATGTCATGTTGCGGCGCTTGAGCATTTACATTGAAAAGGCCAACAAACTACGCAAACAATTGATCAGCGCATTAAGCTACCCACTTGTTGTTTTGGTTATTGCAGTATTAATGACTGGGGTAATGTTGTTATTTGTGGTGCCAATGTTTGCTAAAAACTACGAAGACAGTGGCAAAGAACTCCCTGGGCTCACAAGCATGGTTATTTCGTGGTCGCACGCTCTCGAAAATCATTTTATGATGATTATTGGCGTTATGAGTGGTGTCTATTTTTTGTTTAACAAATGGAAAGCTACACCTGCAGGTGCACAACAATTCGATTTATTTTTGCTTAAAGTTCCGCTCTTTGGAACTGTTATTTCTAAAATTGCCATTGCACGTTTTGCAAGTACAATGTCTACTCTCACGGCATCTGGCATTGCCATTATTGAAGCACTCGAGACTTGCGCTAAAGCATCTGGAAACCTAATTATAGAACAAGAAATATTAAATATTCGCGAAGAAGTTTCTAAAGGCAAAGGCCTTGCGGTGCCCATGGAAAAATCGCCTTGGTTTCCACCATTAGTAGTGGGAATGATAGCCATTGGCGAGGCTTCTGGCGGCTTAGATGTCATGTTAGAAAAAATTGCAAATTTTTACGAAGACGACGTAGATTCTGCACTTGCCGGGCTTCTCAAAATGATAGAGCCTATTATGTTCGTACTTATTGGCACTATTGTTGGATTTATTCTGCTCGCTATGTACCTCCCAATATTCGACCTCGCGAGCACCGTGAGCTGAGTTGGCCATAGTCCGTATATCAGTGCTAATTAAATTTTTAATCTCGTTCAGAGCCTCAAAACGTATTTTAGCCTGCTTAACCCACAATCAAAGCCCCTGCGTCAATTAAATCCCAAAACCGCAACTCAGTTGCGGAAAAACTATTGTTTATGCAGCTCTATTGCTGAATTCAGAATATTTGCTTTGTGCGCAGGCCGGACAATCTACGAGGGACAAAACCATATGTACGCGAGAAAATTAAATTTACCCGCACTCATTGAAAAAAAATCGCATTTTCTTTTCGGGCCACGGTCCACGGGCAAAACCACTGTTCTGTTGCAGCAGCTCCCCCAAGCAACGAGTTTCAATTTGCTAGAAAGAGATGTTTTTCGAAGTCTGCTAAAAAACCCGAGCATTTTAGAGTCGGTGCCGCAGACGAGCATAACAATTATAGATGAAATTCAAAAAATTCCGACACTTTTAGACGAAGTTCACCATCTCATTGCAAAAGACGGACGGCGATTTGTTTTAACAGGAAGCAGTGCACGTAAGCTCAAACATGGGTCTGCTAATTTATTAGCGGGCCGTGCATGGTGGGCATCGCTATTTCCATTAATTTCGAACGAAATCACCGATTTCAATTTATTTCAATATTTGCAGAGAGGCGGTTTGCCGCAAGTTTATGACAGTGAAAATTATGAAGACGAACTCAAAAATTACGTGTCATTGTATTTGCGCGAAGAAATAAAATCTGAAGCATTAACTCGCAATACCGAAGCATTTTCGCAATTTTTAGACGCCGCGGGTGTCTCGAACGGCTGCGAAATCAACTTGCAAAGTTTTGCGAGTGATATGGGAGTTAGCCCAAATACTGTTAAAAACTATTTCGAAATATTAGAAGACACATTGCTTGGTTTTCATTTGCCGCCATTTCGAAAAACAAAAAAAAGAAAAGCCGTTGCGCGGGCCAAACATTATTTATTCGACGTCGGCGTTGCAAATTGCCTTAAAGGAAATACTAAATTTGAAGAAAATTCCGACGCATTTGGCTCTGCGTTTGAACATTTTATAGTAGCAGAAGTGCGTGCACTTATATCTTATGCCGGTGACGACCGAAAATTATCTTACTGGCGTTCGGTGAATCAGCAAGAAGTAGATCTTTTAATTGGCGAAGACATTGCGATTAAAATAAAATCGACTCAAAACGTAACAACTAAACATTTATCTGGCCTGCGCGCCTTGCAAGAAGAAGGCATGTTTCGCAATTACTATGTGGTCAGTCGCGATCCTTACTCGCGCGAAATTGAAAACGGAATTCGAAACGTGTTTTGGAAAGATTTTTTGAATTCTAGAGTATTAATAGGCGATTTCATTTCAATCGAAACTTCGGATATGTAGGCCACCATGCCGTCATTTACCAGGGAGTTCAATTTGTATTTTGATGAGATTTACAGAAAAATAGCACAATTATATTAGGGGGCTTCTTTGATAATTTTAGCTGGCGCCACAGGTGATCTTGGAAATAGGATAGCTATAGAATTGATAAAACAAAACGCTCGAGTTGTCGCTCTCGTACGTCCTGGTACTTCTTCTGAAAAGAAACAAAAATTAGTGTCTCTGGGCTGTATTGTTCAGGAGGTAGACTTTAGTGACTCGAAGGCACTGAGCGATGCTTGCCTCGGTGGCGGTGTCGTTGTTTCGGCCCTTGCTGGGTTGAAAGATGTGATGGTGGACACGCAGACTGGCCTTCTAAATGCTGCTGTTTCGGCAAAAGTACCTCGATTTATTCCTTCAGATTTTGCTTTAGATTTTGCTAAACTTCCTGCCGATTGGAATCGCAATTTGAGTTTCCGAAACGAATTTCGCAAGCGAGCAGACAAAGCAGCCATCAAGGTCACCTCTATTTTGAATGGAGGTTTTATGAATATGTTGACTGGCACGGCTCCCTTTGTGCTTTTTAAAATCAATCGCATTCTATGCTGGGGAAATCCTAATCAACTGACAGATTGGACCTCCATCGAGGACACAGCCCAGTTCACTGCATTGGCAGCTCTTGACCCGGAGACGCCTCGGTATTTAAAAATTGCTGGCGACCAAATCAGTGCCAATGGGCTTGCCCAAGTCATGTCTGAATTGACAGGAAAAAAGTTTAAGGTTTTGCGGCCAGGCAGCATAGGCTTATTTAAATTTATAATTGGACTGACAAAGTTACTGACTAAAGAAACCAACGAACTTTACCCTCCATGGCAAGGAATGCAATACATGCACAACATGTACAGTGGAGTTGCAAAGTTTGATAAAATTGACAATGACCGCTACCAAATGAAATGGGTCACGGCAAAAGAATTATTGAGTCAGTTTCTTCAAAAAAATGGAAATATTTAATTTTTTCCCCTAACAGCTAGTACTCTTTTTTTCGCAAATGCTTTCGTAGCCTTCAAATGATTGCCTAAACTGACAATTGTTATCATTAAAAAGTTCTGGCAGAATTTGGGCGGTGCGACTTGTTTAACTCTTGCCAATTATTAATTTTAAAGCTTTAGATTCAGAAAATTGTGCTGGTAAATAAGCTGGTCTTGAAACAAATCCAAGTGCCCTAGCAAACATAGCTGCTGCTGCCTGACTCGTAGAAATAACTTCGTTTGAGGAACTCCTGCGAGTCTATCTATCAGATCAATCATGCCGATATCTTCAATGAGTTGCGCTGACATTGGCAGATGATGGACTCTATGGGTTGTTAAATTTTCTAAATCCAAAATTGACCTCAGTTGAATTTATTAAATCAGGTCTGCGGAGCGTGGGACTTAAGTAAACACCAAGAATCTGGCTTTTAAAATCGACAGTAAATATTAAACAATATTAGATTTTTTCAATTTTTTTGAAATACTTCTCAATTGTTTCATTTTGGCGCCGATGAGTCATTAGGAAACTCTTCCTGGAATTTCGGCTCGAGGATTAGGCATGTTTGGCGCAGCGAAAACGCCAGTGAGCTATGAGCACAGAGAAGACTAAATCCCCACGTTTTAACCTAATAGTTGGATATTCAAGAAAAAAAGTTCTTGAGAATGGAGCGGATATGAAGCTTTTGTAGCTCTGGTTACTGGTAGGCTCTGGGGTAGGTTCGATACTGACTTCATGCGGCCAAAGCTCAACTCAGTTAAATGTCAGCAGGCGTAAGCCACTGCCGCAGGCTCAAGTAGATCCAGAGCGTGAAAAAAAACCTGCGCAAAATGAAGGTAGAGGGGCAGAGTCCGTTGGGAAAGGGAAGTTAGACTCTGCCGAGGTTCCCAAAATAACGCATTCAAACGGCATGCCGGAGCAGTCAATAATCCCCATCTAGGCGCCTCCCGAACAGACAATAGTCCTCACAAAGGTCCCTCCAGAACGGACAATGGTCATCACAAAGGTCCCTCCAGAACAGACCACTGTCGTCATGAATACCCCTCCCCAACAGGCGAGCAAAAAGTTTTCCTTACCAAAGGACCGCGCCATCCGTGAGCTCCCGAATTAACAGTTGGAAATAGAAAATCGACACCAGTAAGTTCTCGATGGGATTAAAAATTATCGAGGAATAAAATGAACTCCGAATTAA
>JAYTOT010000266.1:0-26470 GCA_043747645.1 Pseudomonadota bacterium
TAAGACATTGATTGACAAAAACCAAACCACCAAAATCCCAAACAAACGTGGCCAAGAAATTTTTAATAAATAATGGTAGGTGTCTTTAAAGATTTCGAACCTGAGGCCTTCAATACGAATGTTTGAACGCATTGAAGAATCAATATAACGGCGCTTGCTTTTGGACTTGTGGTGGCCAATTAATTTTCTAAATTTAAACAGGCTCAAGAGGAGCTCCTTTAACGAGTGGAAGACACCACTCATTAAATCAGCTGTTCATAAACTCTTCAACAGCCATAAATTTAGTGCCAGTCGGCGAAATTTCTAGAACTCTGTTTGCCAGCGATGAAATAAATTCCAAGTCGTGGCTCACAAATATAAGGGAGCCTGGAAAAATTTTAAGCGCGTCATTGAGTGCAGAAATAGATTCCAAATCGAGGTGATTTGTAGGCTCGTCGAGCAACATAACATTGGCGCTATCCATCATTAACTTTGCCAACAACAAGCGGGCTCTCTCGCCTCCACTCAAACCTTCTGTTGGCTTTTCTTGGTCTTGGCTTCTAAAAAGCATTCTGCCTAAAAATCCACGAATGTACTCGTGAGATTCATGAGGCGCAAAAGAAGTTAACCAGGCAAAAGGAGTGCTCCCAGCAGGAACAAGTTCAGAGTGATCTTGAGCAAAATACCCTTTAATGGCACTCACACCCCAGTTTATTTTTCCTGCGTCGGGCTTCAATTCTTCCATAAGTAATTTCAATAATGTTGTTTTTCCCACACCATTGGCACCAACAACTGCTAATCTATCGCCTGGATTCAAATGAATGTGCAAATCGCGATAGAGCACTTTCGATTCCGTTTCTTCGCCGCGTGGCAAAAAAGTTTTAGATAATCCGTCGACACTTAAAAGCTGTTTTCCTAATTGTTTTTGCGGCTTAAATGCAAATTTAGGCGACTGTCTCGAACTCGGAATAATTTCTTCCATTTGCTTTTCAAGTTTTTCTAAGAGCTTTTGACGACTCGAAGCCTGGCTACTCTTAGACGCATTCGCACTAAATCGCGCCACAAACGCTTCTAATTCAACTTTGCGCTTATCGAGTTTCATATTCGATAACTCTTTTTGCTCCGAGGCCAATGAACTCGCAGCTAGAAAATAATCGTAATCGCCAGTGTAAAAGCGAATAGCTCCATAATCAATGTCTGCCATATGAGTGCATACGGCATTCAAAAAGTGGCGGTCGTGCGAAACAATTAAAGTAATTCCCTCACGGCTGCGAATGTAATTCTCGAGCCAGCGGATTGAGTGCACATCTAAGTTATTTGTAGGCTCGTCGAGAAGCAGAATTTCGGGCAGCGGAAACAAGCACTGCGCCAACAAAACTCTAAATTTAATTCCCGCCGCAAGTGTCCGCATTTTATTTTCATGGAGGTTTGCAGAAATTCCTAAACCTTCGAGCAAATTTGCGGCAAGCACGTCTGCCTCGTATCCATTATTTTCGGATACAACCATTTCGAGCTCACTCAGCCGATCATTTTCAGCTTCGGTGTAAGTTCCTCGATCGTAAATTTGCTCTTTTTCGACCATCGCTTCCCATAAAACCTTGTTACCTTGAATCACAGTGCCAATTATGGACTGGTCGTCGAAAGCAAAATGGTCTTGGCGCAATACAGAAAGCTTCATAGCTTTTGGGTAAGTTACAGACCCAGTGTCTGGCTCTAATTCGCCCGAAATAATCTTAAGAAGCGTAGATTTACCTGCCCCATTTGCACCAATAACGCCGTACCGACATCCAGGATTGAAACGAGATGTTACAGATTCAAATAAAATTTTAGGGCCGTATCGCATTGTCAAATTATTGAGAGAAATCATATGAACAAATATCCTGTTACTTTATAGGGAGAAAAAATTGTTTATTTTATTTGCAACTAACTCTGGTTGATCCATATGAAGGTGATGACCACCCTCCATGGTTTCCATTGTAAATTGTGTAAGAGATTCACTGAATTTTGTGTTTAAAGACTCATCGATTTCAAACCCTGGGTGAGTAGCTCGCAACAAATGCACTGGGCAAGAAATATTTTTAAGCACAACATCTACTTGCCCCGGCGTAAGACGTTGGGGTGAAGTTTGCTTCAAGCGTGCATCGGACCGCCATTCATAACCGTTATTTTTAGTCAGTTTTGTGCTACGCTTAGACAGTAACTCTGCTGCATTTTGACTTAAATTTCCCACTCTCGTACGTGCGTTTCCGGCCTCTTCGAGCGATGCGAATTCTCGTAATTTTGAAGCTGGGGCGGTGGACTCTGCAATAAATTTTTGACAGCGCAATAAAAAATCAGATTCCTGCGCAGAGAGTGGAGCAAATCCATCGATTAAAAAAATCTTTTCTACCCGGTCAGGACAAATACCAGCAAATAACAACGAAATAGCTGCGCCCATAGAGTGCCCAAGCAAGTTAAATTTTTTCCAATTCATTTGATTGGCCACAAAAACAACGTCTGCCACATATTCAACAAATGTATAATCGTGGCAGCCTGGCCCGCGGTGCCCCGATAGTCCGTGTCCGGCTAAATCTATGGCCAAACAATTTAATCGCGGACAAAACGGCAAAACAGGGTCAAAACTTGAACAGTTATCGAGCCAACCATGCAGAGCGATAGTTGGAACTTCACCCGACCACTCCACTGCAGCGATAGTTAAACCAGCGCTTGTAAATGACTTATCTGTTACCCTTGTCATTCGCTATACCCCAATAAAGAATACACATTAGGACAAATATCAGTTTTTAATTTTGGCAAAATTGGCATTTTTAAAGGATTTAATTGAAACTGTGGGTGCGTTTCTACTTCTTTATTAAATGCTTTAACAAGCAAGGGATGCAAGACTAAAGTGTCTTCAGCATTATAAGTTAACAAGGTTTCAAGTGCCCCATTTACCCCATCCAAATGCATTTTCCACAACTTTACAGCGTCGTAACCAGTGATATCCATGCCAGTACGCTGCGGAATATCAGTCATTAATTTTTGAATGCTCTTGAGCCCGCCTTTAAATCCTTGCTTGCACATCCACACTCGCAAATCGACATGAGGCTGAGTAAAAACACAATTAAACTCTCGTTGCATCCAAGGAATATCAAAACTTGCACCATTAAATGTGCAGACAATTTCTGATTCACTTAAAATATATTCAATGAGTTGCCGTTTTTTTGCGTATTCATATTCTTGTAAAACTTCGCCCCGAAACAAAAAAGTAATTGTAGTGCTATAACCTTCGGGTGGACGATGTAAACCAGTGGTTTCAATATCAACATATGCAATATTTTGTTCGCGCCCCGGAATCATGCGCCACATATCTGATTTTGGTAAATTCTGTGCAAAGTAACTAAAATTTCTTTCATCCCAAGCTTCACAAGACAAATCGAGAGCCGCTTCAAATTCTGCACGTTTGGCAGCAGAAACGACTTCACATGCCACAATTCGCAGCTCATCCCACCTTGTAATGCCCGCATTCCAAAGCTTTTGTTCTTTGGCGGGCCCAATTCCTGGCAAATGCAAAAAAGAATGTTCAATCATTTCAATTATTTATTCCAGCATGCACTCAAATAAGGTGTTTTCGAAACCTGCAGAAGGCCTCGCTTGATGATTCGATATAATCCAGTCTGGGGAGCAGGGTCAATTAAAAAGATTGTGCAAGATTTCAAGCTTACGAAACTGCCTGATCATGCTGTCTTCTTGGGTGAAAAAGGATATTTCATTCAACGGAATCCATTTCAAATCTTTGCTTTCTGCCGATACTCGAGGTGCCAAATCTCCTTTTGCCACAACTAAATACCGCACATCAAAATGCAAATGCCGGAGTTCATTTTTTCTGGCTGGAATTTCGTGAATATCAAAATCAAAGGGTGCCGTATCGAATTGCCATTTTTTGAGCTCCAAATCGCTCAATCCCGACTCTTCTTCGGCCTCTTTTAGCGCTACTCTTGCCAAATCAGAATCGCCATCGGCGTGTCCGCCCAACTGCAACCATTTGTCTAATTTTACATGGTGAGTGAGTAAGGCACGGGAAAAATCTTCCGTAACCACCATAGCAGAACCAGTAAAATGCCCCATTAAATGGGACCTTTCAAAAACTTTTGGCGAAAAATCTAAAAATTTCTTCATTTCTTTCAACGTATCGGACATTTGACATGCCATAGTAACATCAAATTTTTTCCAAAACTCCAATTGCCCTTGCAGAGCTGTTTCAAAAATATCCATCATTTTTTAACTTCCTTTATTGCTTCATGTAATCCTTCAAGCGACAACGGATGCATTGAAAATAATTTTTTAATAATTTGGCAAGACTGAACGCCCCACGCACCTTTTTCTTCGGGATTGATCCACACTGTTCGTGGAATAACTTCTTTAATTTTACGCAACCAATCGAGTCCTGTGGTACTATTTTGCTGCCAATAATTAATTGCGCCTCCTTGACTCAGGAGTTCGGCTGGATGCATAGCTGCATCTCCAACTATAAAGCAAAACCAGGAGTCGTCCACTTGCGACAACACATCGAGTGTTTTGCTTGTTTTTCCAGTATAATAATCGGAATACAATTCATCGTAAACGCAATTGTGAAAGAAAAATGATTCTAATTTTTTAAAACTTCTTGCAGCAAATGCCGCAGAAAATAAATTTTCACACATATGTGTGTAAGGGTCCATTGAACCACCCACATCCATTAATAATAACAATTTAACCTGAGATCGCCTCTCGGGACGCATTACCAAAGTAATTTCACCAGCATTTTTTGACGTTGCATCTATAGTATCTGCTAGCGAAAGTTCTTCATTCAGGCCATAGCGCCCCAAGTTGCGAAGCTGTTTTAAAACCTGAACTGTTTGCGAAATTCCTAAAACAGAGTCGTGCCTTAAATTACGAAATTGCCGCTGCGCCGCAACTTGCATGGCACTTTTATTTCTTCCTTCACCACCGACACGGAGACCATCGGGATGATATCCGCTATGCCCAAACGGGCTTGTACCACCAGTGCCAACCCAATGATTGCCGCCATTGTGTTCTTCTTTTTGCTCACCCAATCGTTTTTCAAACTCGCTGCGCAATTCATCAAGATTAAAATTTTTAATGCGGTCTTTTTCTTCCTGAGTAAACTCTCGGGGAGGTGGGCTTTTATCGAGCCATTTTAACAAGTCATCAGAAACTTCTACAGAATTTTCAATTCCTTGAAAATAATACAAAAAACATCTGTCAAACACGTCATAAAATGCTTCGGATTTAATGCAAATCATACGCACTAGTGTGTAAAAATCTTTCAAAGATTCTTGGGCTAGCCCTAATTTTAAAGCCTGCATCAGCACTAGCCAATCTTGAACACCCACTTTAATGCCTTGACTTCGCATCAAATAGAAAAATTCAACGAACATTATTTTTGCCTAATATAGACTTAAAATCTTGCTCTTTTTTTAGTAAAACCCCTAAAAAAGGCAACTCTTTTTCTATTGCTGCAGCCGAAATTCCAGATTTCTTAAGGGCACTCAGCCAATCAATCAGCTCGCTGGTTGAAGGTTTTTTTCGTAATTCTGGCATTCCGCGAATGGCAAAAAATCTTGTGAGACAATTGCTTAATATTTTTTGTTCCAAATCGGCATGATGCACTGCAATAATTTCTTTCATTTGTTCAACATCTGGAAAAGTTAAATAATGAAAAACACACCGCCTTAAAAAAGCATCTGGAAGTT
The DNA here is from genome assembly GCA_043747645.1 of Pseudomonadota bacterium. GTDB lineage: Bacteria > Bdellovibrionota_B > Oligoflexia > Silvanigrellales > Silvanigrellaceae > JAYTOT01. The sequence continues at coordinate 5,715 of JAYTOT010000266.1, forward strand.
CTTTTTCCGCATTGGAAGTAATAATAACAATTGGCCGATGTTTAGCAATAATTCGCTCATCAGTTTCATAAACATCAAAACTCATTGAATCTAATTCATGTAATAAATCGTTCGGAAACTCAGGGTCTGCTTTATCTATTTCGTCAATTAATATTACTACTTTTTTGTCTGCTCTAAACGCTTTTCCCAGGGCACCCCATTTGATGTACTTAGAAATATCTGCAACATTTCCATCACCAAAACGACTGTCGTTCAAACGACGGACGGTGTCATATTGGTAAAGTCCGTCTTGTGCTTTAGATGTACTCTTTACATGCCAGGTGAATAATTCTAGCCCTAAGCTTTCGGCCACAGCTTTTGCCAATAGGGTTTTACCTGTGCCAGGTTCACCTTTTATCAACAATGGCCTTGCCAATGCAATTGAAACATTCACCGCACCTTGCAAAGCTGGTGCAGCAATGTAATGAGAAGTGCCACTGAATTGATGAAAATGCATTGTTGCAACCTTTCGTAGGAATCAGATTATGAGCATTCAAGAGACAATTTATGAAAAATTAAGACTTCATGTGAATCCAGACCATCTTGAAGTCATAAACGAGAGTCATTTACACAGTGTTCCTAAAGGATCTGAATCTCATTTTAGAATTATAGTGGTGTCTAATATTTTCGAGAATTTGAGCCTACTGAAGCGTCATCGAAAAATTCAAGACATATTGAACTGCGAAATATCGATGATCCGCGCCGTTTCGTTACATACATTAACACAACAAGAATGGGAAGTCCGGAAAAACGAATTGAGCCGCTCTCCGGCCTGCGCGCACGGCCCACAGGCATAAACCAAATTTATAGGTAAAGTCTAAATCGAGTTTATAACTCTAAATTAAATTGAATTTATAACTTACAATCAGGGGCTGATACCAAGTAATTCTACTTGAAAAATAAGAGTCGCATTTGGCCCAATATCGCGACCAGCGCCACGTTCACCGTATGCCAATTTGCCAGGAATAAAGAGTTCCCAAATAGATCCGACTTTCATCAGTTGCAATGCTTCGGTCCATCCTGCAATTACGCCATTGACTGGAAAAGTAGCGGGTTGGCCGCGACCGTAGGAACTGTCGAATTCGGTTCCATCTAGCAAACAGCCTTTATAATGTGTAGTCACACGATCTGTTAAATGAGGTATTTTTCCTGTTCCTGGCTTAACTTCTCTGTATTGTAATCCAGAGGGCAAGCAAACAATTCCTTCTTTATTTGCATTTAAGGTAAGAAATGCTTGGCCTTCTGCCATATTTTTTTCGCCAGATTGACCGGCAGCTGCATCTTGATTTTTTTCATTTTCAGCTTGAAATTGAGCCATGGCAGCTTCAGCGTCTGCTTCGTTCACTTGAGAAGGCTTATCGTTCATTAAATCTTCGAGTCCGCTCACAAGAGCAGGCAAGTCGGCCAATAGCCCTTGCTGTTTCAAATTTGAACCAATATCGCGGCCAATAAGATAACTGATTTTTTGCAAATTCGACTGTAACACAAGAGCTCCTTTAGTGATGAACGACTTCAATCATTCGTAACTATCTTGTATTGCCAGGAGTCGCAAATATTTAAGTCGAAAAATTGAAAACCAATTTTTCATTTTCAACTTCTATCCGACAAATACCCCCATTCATTAACTTTCCAAATAGAATTTCATCGACCAAGGGTTTCTTAATTTCTCGTGAAACAACCCGCTCTAGCGGGCGCGCACCATACTGAGCATCATATCCCTTTGCAAAAAGCCATTTTTTTACAGCGTCTGAAACCTGTATTTTAATTTTTTTGTCCAATAACAGCAGCTCTAACTCTCGCAAATATTTTTCTATCACTTGAATGAGTACTGGTTCTTCTAATTTTTTAAACGAAACAATGGCATCGAGTCGGTTTAAAAATTCTGGCGAAAAAACTGCTTTTATGGCGGTCAAAGATAAACTTTCGGAGGTGTCTCTCGTAAATCCAATTCCACCACGAGCAACTTCGCGCGCACCGGCATTTGTTGTGAGAATGATCATCGTATTTTTAAAATTGACCGATTTACCATTGGAGTCTGTCAACGCTCCGTTGTCCATCACTTGCAATAAAATATTTGCTACGTCCGGATGCGCTTTTTCCATTTCGTCAAAAAGCACAATCGAAAAAGGTGTTTTTGATACCGCCTCCGTAAGAAGCCCGCCCTCTTCATACCCGACATATCCTGGTGGTGCGCCCGTGAGTCTAGCGACGCTGTGCTTTTCCATATATTCGCTCATATCAAATCGAATGAGTTTTACTCCTAATTGCAATGCCAATTGCTGCGTAAGCTCTGTTTTTCCAACACCAGTGGGACCTGTAAAAAGGTAACAGCCCAAAGGCTTACCGAAATTCGACAACCCCGCACGCGACATTTTTACGGCAGAAACAACATTTTCTATGGCTTCGTCTTGCCCAAAAATAACCGATTTCAAATGCGTCTCTAATGTTTGCAATTGATCTTTTTGATTAGTGGTAATATTTTTTGAAGGAATTTGCGCCATCGAGGCAATAACATCTTCGATATCTTTAATTTTTATAGATTTTATTTTTTCGTTTTTGTTTTTAATTGAACTTCGCGAACCCACTTCATCAATGACATCAATGGCTTTATCTGGTAAAAACCGGTCGGGAATATGTCGAATTGAAAGCGCTACAGCAGAACGAATTACCGCATTTGAATAGGAAACATTGTGGAATTTTTCGTATTTATTTTTGAGACCATCCAAAATAAGCACACATTCTTCAAGAGTGGGCTCTTTGACTTCTACTTTCTGAAACCGACGCGAAAGTGCTTTGTCGCGTTCAAAAGAACTTCGATATTCCTTATGAGTTGTTGATCCTATGCAACACAAACTCCCATTTGCCAATCCCGGTTTTAGCAAATTTGATACATCGAGAGAATTTCCGCCAGTAGAGCCAGCGCCAACCATCGTGTGAATTTCGTCGATAAATAAAATTCCCCGAGGCAATTTTTCAAGTTCTTGCAGTATATTTTTGAGGCGCTCTTCAAAATCCCCCCGGTAGCGCGTGCCAGCCAAAAGAGTTCCCATATCGAGTGAGAAAATTTCGGCATTTTTAAGATTCATTGGCACATCACCGTTTACTATTCGCAGAGCAAGACCATCTACAATTGCAGTTTTTCCAACTCCGGGTTCACCAACAAATATAGGGTTATTTTTGGTCCGACGATTGAGAATTTGGATAGTACGCTCCAATACATCACCACGGCCCACAAGAGGATCTATTTTTCCATTGGCAGCTTTTTCGTTTAAAGCAATTGTATATTTTGCAAGGAATTTTCCAGTTTCAGTTTGATCAGATGCAGATTCCTCCGCATCAGTATTCACTCTCGCCGCGCCATTTTGCGTAGCTGCAGATTTGAGTCCGTGAGAAAAATATTTTACAACAGCCAATTTACTCAGACCCTGTTCAGCAATAAAATATGCAGCATGAGAATCTTTTTCAGCCATAATTTCTACTAACAAATTTCCTGTTTCAACAAACTCTTTTTGGGACTGATGAATGCGCGTAATAACACGCTGCAGAAGTCGCTGCAGAGCCAAAGTTGCCAGAGGGGGCGTTTTTTCTGCGCCACGATTAGTTTCAGAAAACGCGCCAGATTTCGCAGAATTTTCAAGTGAATTGGTCCTATTTTCTACCAGAAAATCATGAAGTTTAGATTTCAGTTTTGTACTATTTCCGCCCACTGCGTCGATTATTTCAATGACGTCATTATCGGAGCATAGCGCAAACAATAAATGCTCCACCGTAAAAAACTCGTCGCTATGCCTTGCTGCATCGTTGAGGGCATTTTGTATGCATTGTTCTGCATTGTAGCTTAACATATTCACTCCTTTTCAAACCGAGTGAGTAGTGGGTATTCATGTTTTTTTGAAATTTCATTCACTTGGTGGGTTTTTGATTCTGCAATCTCGCGAGTAAAAACCCCCACAACTGCATAACCAATATTATGAATTTGAAGCATTAATTTAATTGCTTCTGGCTCAGATTTTTTAAAGTAGAATTTCATGATGTGAACCACAAATTCCATTGGAGTATAGTCATCATTGAGCATGACAACTTTATAAAGTGACGGCCTTTTTACCTGGGTCTCAACTCGAGTTTTTAATTTAGTTTCGTTTTGAGAACTTCTAATGGGCTCTTTGTGATCTGATTTTTGATTCATTTTTGCTCCATTTTAAAAGCAATGAAAATATTTACAAATTTCATTTAAATAAGTTAGTCTGTTTGCAAATCTCGCTCAATGCTCGCTTTGCATTGTTTCAACCTCATATTCTATTGCAAGCTCCATGTCAGCTTTTCGTCCGCTGCAAAAATCTTTTTTAAAGATATGATTCGGTCAATGCTATTCACAAATCCGAAAGTACTTTCATGTTGAGAATCGACGAATCACCCGGAAAAGGTCGTGGAGTCTTTGCCCTTCGTAAATATGCGGCCGGCGAAACTATCGAAGATGCCCCGGTCATCGTTCTTCCAGCCTCACAACGTGAATATCTTAAAAAAACAAGCTTGTTTCATTATTTTTTTAATTGGGGCGAAAGGGAAGATGCCGACTGTGCGGTTTGCCTCGGTTTTGGATCACTTTACAATCATAGCAGCAATCCGAACGCAAAATACACGCGCATATATGCAAATCAAATAATCCGTTTTCTGGCAATAAAAGACATTGAAAAAGGCGACGAAATATGCACTAATTACAACGGCAGCGCATTTACTAAACAACTTATTTCATTTTAAAATCACACTTCAATTTAACTCTAATATCTTCATTATTTATTTGTGTTGGCAAACAATAATCAACAGTATTCTATTTTTTTAATTTGAAGAATTAAAGTACCACCCGGAGCTTCCACCTCTACAAAATCTTCGAGCTTGGCTTTAAGTAGTGACTTTCCAACTGGTGATTTCCAGCTAATATGCAATTTAGAAGTGTCGATTTCATCTTCGCCAACAATGGTGTAAATTTTTACTTTTCCCTCGCCAGATTCTACTGTGACTCGTGCGCCAAACCGGACACAATCTGGATTTTGTAGCTTAGGGTCTATTATTCTGGCATCTTCAATGCGCTTATTTAAAAATCTCACCCGCCGATCTATTTCTCGGAGCCTCTTTTTACCGTATTGATATTCTGCATTTTCAGACCTATCTCCTTGGAGCGCGGCATAATGCACTTCATCCACAATGCGAGGACGTTCGTCGCGCAGCAAATAATTGACTTCGGCAACCAGTTTTTCAAAGCCTACTTGCGTAATTAAATTAGTTCTTTCATTCTCGTGATTCATAAGGTTTCCTGGTATGCTTTAAAAATTTTTTGCACCCACATTTCGTACATTTTTGCCGATGGATGAAGAGCGTCAGCCGCCAATAACAGTTTGTCTGTTTTGGCCAAAAGAGAGATATAAGTCGCAAAATTGTGACGGAAATGATTGGGCAAATATTACACCTTCGCCAATAGTATAAGAATCGCCTAAGGCAAGATATGAAAATGACATGGCACATTCCTTCTAGCAATCACTAAAATATGCGAGACTATTTTGCACAGCTGAACGGAGTTAGGATGCCATGAAAATATCAAAAGTTCACATTCAAAACATTAAAATTCCACTTTTGAGACCCTTCCGTACTGCCGTGAGAGAAGTGACGCACTGCGAACAAGTTATTGTAACTCTCGAAGCAGATAACGGCATAATTGGAATTGGTTGCGCCACTCCCACACCAGCTATTTCTGGCGAAACAATGGAATCCGTGAGCCATGTGATTAGAGAATATTATACTCCGAAGTTGCTCAACCAGCCCGTAGATACTTACGAGCATCTCATTTATTCACTGGAAAATAGTATAAAAGGAAATAAATCTGCACTTTGTGCTGTTGATATGGCACTTCACGATTTATTTGCTCGCCTTTGCCGGAGAAGTGTTCGTGGACTATTGGGTGGCCGCAAATTAAATTTCGAAACCGATCACACCGTGAGCTTAGATTCGCCAGACGTAATGGCAAAACATGCTCTGGAACTCAAGACTTCTGGTTTTAAATCTCTCAAAATTAAAACTGGAGATGCAGATCCAAAAATAGATCTGGCACGAATTTTTGCCGTGCACGAAGCAGTAGGAGATTCTGTTACCTTAAGAATTGATGCAAATCAGGCTTGGACTACGAAATCAACGCTAAATATCATGAGAGAAGTTGACAAATATCGCATTAGAGTCGATTTCTTAGAGCAGCCACTTAATTTACACGACCTTGCTGGAATGGCATTTTTGAAAGACAGATTAAATGTACCACTTGTGGCAGATGAATCTGTTTACGATTTAAATTCATTGCGAATTGTGCTCGAAAATAAATGTGCCGATATCGTCAATATTAAACTTTTAAAATTTGGCGGGATTAGCGGAGCTAAGAAAGCAGCACACTTAGCAAATGCATTTCAAATTCCGTGCCTCATAAGCTGCATGCTCGAAAGCCGACTTGGGCTCACTGCTGCTACTCATTTGGCATGCGCACTACCCAATGCCGCGTTTTTTGACCTCGACGCTGGACACATGCTAGTGCCCCAGAAAGATCCGTTTATGGGGGGAGTCAAAATTGAAAACGGCGATCTCGTTTTTAACGACGAACTCGGCTTAGGCATGACAATGTTAAAGTCAGAAGTCGTTTAAAAATTGACTCAATTTTTCACCTTCTAAGATAAAATAAGATTCATAATTAATCCAATAAAAGAGAGCTTTTGGCCCCAGCCCACCCGTCACTTTTTGCATGGTTACCGCTTGTGAAGCATGCACTTCGACATCTTTTATTTTTCTTTGAATGACTTCTTTTTTTAGTTTGAATGAGTATTTTTGTGCGTATGCAGTGTTCATTTGAGATTTCAATACTAGGCTCAGTGGAAACGGAAGTGTAGATAATATAACCTTCAAATCGGAATTTAATCCCGATTTTTTTAATGCTTTCATTGCTATTCTGTGCGCAGCAATATGGTCTCGGTTTCCATTTAGTCCAGAAGGCTCCATTGTGAAAAGCAAATCGGGCCGTTCTTGAAAAATTAGATTTTTTACTACTTCCGATGCAGCATCTTCATGCATATCTAGATTAGAGTCTGGAAATTCTGGTGTGACAACGCGCTTTATTCCTATTATTTCCGCAGATTTATAGAGCTCCGCCTGTCTACATTTCCAAATATCTTTTATTTTGCAAACGGCCAAATTAGACTCAGGATTAGCCCGACCGTCTGTCAGTGTCACTATGGTCAATTGGGCACCAGAGCGAGCCAACTCCGATAGAAACCCAGAATTTGTAACCTCGTCATCTGTATGAGCAAATACTATCAGAACTCGTTTTGAATTTAATAGCATGTTCTTGGGCAGTTCGTTATTATTAAAGCGCGGGGAAATCCAGAGAAAAAATAGCAAAAAAATAAGGCTTGCAGCAATCATACGAACCAGCAGTGCAAATTTCATTTTCAGTTTTTCCAAATTTTCGGTTTCAATTTCTATTGCAGAATTTCAATTAAAAAAGCTATAGTCACGACGCGAAATCTTTTTCAGGAGCTCTCGAAGTGAATACTGTCCTGCCCAATAAATCTGTTTCTGCTAATTTACCAACTGAATTTGGCACATTTCAAATGCATCTCTACAAAGATCCAACAACCTCAAAAGAACACCTTGCTCTTGTGATGGGCAAATTTAGCGAAAACGATGCCACGCTCGTCCGAATCCACTCCGAGTGTTTAACTGGCGATATTTTTCAATCACGACGATGCGATTGCGGATATCAACTGCATAGCGCCCTCAAATTAATCGCAACGGAAAAAAAAGGCGCACTCATTTATTTACGACAAGAAGGTCGGGGAATAGGGTTAGAATCGAAACTACGCGCTTATAATTTGCAAGATCAAGGGTTCGATACAGTTGAAGCCAATACTATGTTGGGTCACAAACCAGACGAACGCGACTATTCACCGGCCACTCAAATTCTAGCTGATTTGAGCATAAAAAACATAAATCTTATTAGTAATAATCCCGATAAAATTACATTTCTAGAAAACCACGGATTCAATATTAAATCACGAATAGAAGTTCCACCCTATATTACAAATGAAAACGAAAGTTATTTGAAAACTAAAGTAGAAAAAATGGGCCACATTTTAGACGTTTCCAAAAAATAATACTTTAGAAACTCATTCTTGCAGTTCGGCCCGGACATTTAAATATTTTTGCAATTCTATTTGCCAGCCTAGGTTTTTACAAGCGATTTCGAAATCTCCTAGTTCGGAAAAATCGGCAGTAATAGCAACTTTATTGTCGGAATCTGGCATATAAAATTCTAATTTATAGGCGAAAAGCATTAGAGAATGGATATTAAAATGACTCCTAAAAAATCGGTTCTGTTTTCCGTCGCCGTAAATAGTGTCACCAATAATGGGATGAAAAACATGCTTCATGTGTTTTCGCAGCTGATGAAATCGACCTGTAACGGGCGTTAGCAAGACCAAACTATGCCGCACAGATTGATGTGGTCCCACAGCAAATGGCAATTCGCTCTGCGCCAATTTTTTAAAGTGCGATACCGCATCTGCAGGCCTTGAAGTGCCTTCTTCTAATAACGGCCAGTCGATTGTACCAGAATCCGGCACAACCCCCCTCACAATAGCTAAATAGTGTTTTTCTACTTGCCTTGTCATAAATTGCTTGCCAAAACTCGACGCAGACTCAGAATTTTTTGCTAAAAGCACCAATCCGCGCGTTGCCCTATCGAGCCTATGTATAGGGTAAACATGATGCCCTACTTTATTTCTCACTCGCGACATTAAGGTGTCTTTATCGCGCGCAAGGTGGCTGGGATGCACTAGGAGTCCCGCTGGTTTTTCGACAACAATGCAATGTTCATTTGAAAAAAGTAAGTTCATTTTTGGGTCAAAGTCCTTTTGCATTGTGAAATTGGCATGCTTTCCGATCTGGTGTATAATTTGCTGTTCTATTCGCTGAATTACAAATTCAAAAGCAACTCACGCAAATCATTTTTCGGTACGCACCTTGCCGAAACATTGAAAGGATTTCGACCATGGAATTTGGACCGGCAATGAACGACGTCTCGGACACAGCCATTTGGGTTGCTTGGTACAGAGCCGAAGAAAACAAACGAAAAGACGCGCACTTCACAGACATCTATGCCGAAAAATTCATTGGCGACAAGGGTCTCAAAATAGTAAAGTCCATTAAGAGTGAAAATATGCGCTGGGTTTTTGTGGCGCGCACTCTTTCGATTGACAATAATCTGCTTGATTGTTTAAAGGACAATAAAATAGACGCTGTCTTGAATTTAGGCGCCGGTTTTGATGTAAGGCCCTTCAGATTAAATTTACCCCAGAATTTAACATGGATTGATGTTGATTTGGCAAATATAATTGAAATTAAAAAATCTGTATTAGCCGGTGTGAAGCCAAACTGCACAGTTGAATACCATGTGCTCAACTTAGAGCAACATGTTCAAAGGTCAGAATTTTTTAAAAAAATAGCGGGCCGTTTTAAAAATATATTTGTTATTTCTGAGGGTCTAACTCCCTATTTAAACGAAATGGAAGTGGGAACGCTTGCAAAAAATCTAAGTCAGTTTCCATCTTATCAACATTGGACTTTCGACTACATGACCATCCAAGTATTGCACGACATGGAAATCAAATGGGGAAAAGCTCTGCACAACTGTGGATGCCCCTTTAAATTTGGAATACCCGATGCTCACTGGTTTGAAGGCTATGGATGGGCACATGTAAATACCAAATTTACTGTGGCAGAATCTCTAAAACAAAATAGATTGCCACCTTATTTTCAAATACCATTTGCTCTCATTTCAAAATTTTCTGCGTCTGGCCGAGAAAAAATAAATCTGCGCGGGGGCGGAGTGGCACTTATGAAAAATAAAACTCAATAAATCATCTTACAATCTGTCTCGGAATTGCGAACATGAAACGATACTTTCTGTATTTTCTTTCGTTTTTTTTGTTAAATTTTATTTATCGTCTTATTTGCATTCCAGATTTAGGCTTTGGAGTGCTTTCTGATTTAAATGTTAAAATATTTGCGATAATAATAGGTATTTTATCTGATATTTGGGTTTCTATAATATTGGCGTTTTTGTCGCTTGCCTTGAATCGGGCTTCTTTTTTTGCACTTTTATTTATTCACACCACATTTCTTGCCTTTCACATCCCGTACATTCATTTTTTTAAAGCTCCACTTCAGTTCGTCCATTTGGCTTATTTAGTGGACTTTGATTTTATCAGATCTTCTGCAAAATCATCTTTCACTCCTTGGTTATTTTTAATTTATGGTGCCGCATTTGTATGTGCTTTTTTGTCGGAATATAAATTCAAACCAAACTTGGTTACTATTAAAACATCGGCAAAAATAAAAAATGGCTTTACATATCTTTTAATTTTAACTTTTGGGATATTTTTCAATTACTTATCAGGAAAAATGTCACGACATTTTAATTTTCCGACAAAACTTACTCTGCATCCCTATGTTGCATTTTCGACAACATTTAAGGAACAAAGAGACCACTATAAAAACACCGGTGTGTCGGAGCTTGAACTCGAGGAAATTCAAAATTACGTGCAAAAAAACAATCCAAGTCAAAAAATCATATTAGATAAAGTTGGCTCTTCATCAAATTCAATTCATCTGCTTAAAAATACTGAAATCAGGAACCAAACTCAGCAGCAAAAATATTTAGATGTTATTAGACACGAATTAAATCAAAAATTCACACCACAAAAACTAAAAAGTGAGCCGAAATATTTTTTTATTGTTTTGCTTGAAAGCGCACGCTCACTGGAAAGCAAACTAATGAGTTCTAGCCCCGAAGGGCAAATGCCAGAGCTCGACTCTTATTTGATGAAAGGCATTGCTTTCCCCAAGGGTACTTCCACGGGAACTGTTTCTCGTTCTGGAGGAGAAAGTACCATATGCAACTCACTTTCTTCGATCTATTTTAATGCCATGCGTAATACGCCTCAGGCCGTTCCTCAGTGCGCCAAAGAACTATTAATTCCTTTATTTGCAGAAAATAGGATTAATTCCAGATTTGCCTGGTTGCACGGCGGCTACCAAAGCTTTGATAGCCAAGGACAATTTTGGTCCAGAGCAAAATTTGAGAGCCCCATCGACACCCTAAAAGCACCAAGAAATTTGACACGCACACTTTGGGGACTTTCAGATAAAGCATTTTTAAATGAGTCACTACAATGGCTTTCAAGCTCACAAATGCCAAATGGATTAATGACGGCATCTTTTGTTACTTTATCGAATCACAACGAATGGGATCTGCCAGAAGATGCTGACGACGAAATTAAAGCGCTCAGCCATAAACTCAAATATAAACATTGGGTGACTGCTCGATACACTGATAAAGCTGTTGCAAATTTTTTCGAGCAGCTCAAAAAATTGGGCATTTGGAACGATAGTGTCGTTGTACTTGCAGGAGATCACGGCATGGAGGAGCCAAGCATAAAGCATGAAAATTTTACAGGATTTGGAAATTCAAAAGAATCAGATTTTGAAAGCGCTACAGCTCTTACAAATATATACTATGGAATTTCTGGTGGACTAACAGAAAACGCAGTAAAACACTGCCAAGAGTTGGCGCTGTGCCCTAATAATGCACCGCTTGTGATTGCGAATGCTGTCTCACAGGCAGATATTTTGCCAACACTTTTTGATTTATTGGGATATAAATCTGAAAACGGACTATTTGGGACATCTTTATTTTCTACTGCTCGATTTTGGCCTGTAATAGCCGATACTGGCGACGAATTTTTGGTGCATTGGGAATCAGCCCCTTTGTTTAAAAAAACTGGCTCCGAAGTGTATATTAAGAAAGATTTTTTTAATTCCGAATTTGCAATTAATTCCCCAGAAAGAATTATACAAATATACCTCAAAACATATCTCACAGCTGCTCAAAAAGGTAATTTGAGATAAAAATTTGAGGGACCTTTTACATTAAACTCTGATTCTAAATAAAGAATGTTTCATATTATACTTACAAATAAAAATCATCAATCGGGATACTTATACACTTCTACACTCATATTTCCGGCTTGAATCATGCCCAGTTTTTCGGCGGCAGCATAGCTTAAATCAAGTATTCTTCCTGCCACAAAAGGGCCTCTATCATTTATTTTTACTAATACTTGTTTGCCATTCTTAAGTGATTTAACATAAATTTTTGTTCCAAAGGCTAAAGTTTTATGTGCTGCAGTATATTTATCTGGGGCATACAATTCACCACTAGCAGTTTTTTTGTCTTTGAACTTTGCAGAATAATACGAGGCCACTCCTGACTGAATCTTTTGATGCTTAGAAAGTTCAACGCCTTCGCTACTTTGCTCCTGCAGAGATGCTCGACTGGCGCAGGCCCAGAAACTTGAAGTCGACAGACAGACTATGGCTGCCTGGACAGTTATTTTTTTGTTAAAACTTATTAAAATTTGAAAAAATTTCATCGATTATGTCTTTACTCACGTCAGAAAATTAGATACCGCCATCATACCGCACTGCGGTCTATTTTTTAAAAGGCAATGAAAGGGGTTTTTATGTTTACTAGATTTTCTAGGACTTTTTTGAGTACGGTTTCGGTTTTTTCATTGACACTTTTTGTGGCTTCTTGTGGTCTTTCTACAACTCAATCAGGAATCAAAACCGTAGATATCACTAATAGTAAAGTAAAATGGCAAAGTATTGGCAACTGCTGGAGTTATGCTGCCATCGGTTGGGCCGAGTCCCTTGTTATGATTGGAAATCCTGGCGCAGCTCAGCCAAACTTTTCCGAGTCTTACATCACTTACCGCCACTACGAAGAACAGCTTCTTGCAGACACATCTGTGTCTTCTAAAGAAGTAGAAACGGGTGGTTGGTTTGAAGACGCTACAACAACCATGACTCACTTTGGTTTGATTTCCGAAGGCGACTTTATTGCCGAAGAATCGGAAAAAACAAAGAGCGCAAGTCAATCAGATGCCACAGATTACCTCAATTTAAGTATGAAATCGGGCCCGCTCAGCAAAAGCCGAACTCCTGAAATCGTCAAAGCAGAATTGAATGCTGCTTTTAAGGTAAATCCGGACTTTGAAAGCAAGCTTGTTTATCCGAAAGATTTAGTCACTGCTCGTGCAACTGATGGCAAAGCACTTCGCTCCTTGGCTCAAGAAATTGAATCTTGGAAAGGCGCTGGGTTTCCTAAAAACCGCAATAGCATGCCCTCGGACAGCACTCCAGCTTGGAGTGGCGCTTCTACTGCAGAACAAAAAGCAATGTTTCAGCGCGTAAAACGCGCTTTAAACGATGGGCATCCTGTTATTATGGACTGGTTTGTCGATTTTAACGCGTTAGACACAGTTGGTGCATTCTCGTTAGAAAAACTTCAAGAGATGGGCACCGCTGGACGCCAAGGTTATCACTCTACTGTTCTCGAAGACTACTCCGTTAAAGGAATCAATCCTGCCAACAATATGCCTTTCGAAATCGGCGATGGCGCTGTGAGTCCAGAACTTAAGGAATTGGCATTAAATTACGGCGATGTAACCGCTTTAATCGTAAAAAATTCTTGGGGCGGAAACGAACGCCTCGACAGACCTAGTTATTATGTTGGCGCTTCAAAAGGTTTCCATAAATTACGCCTCAGCTACCTTTTAGGCTGGATGCCCTTCAAAAAAGAAGCGGGCGATACTTCAAACACCGCTCGCTTTGAAACACCTATTCGCCGCTTCGTTTTACCTGCGGGCTATTAATTGACATCCTCCCATACCTAAACATGCGAGAATGCACCTCGATTCAGTTAATATTTCTGTGCTAAAAAGACTCTCATTTAAGATTTCCACAAGTGAAAAATTAACGGTGGAATAAAATGAGAGTCTTGCACCTGCGCCGCTTGTCCCTGAACATCTGAACTTTGTTCAATTTCTTCTACGTTATAGACACCTTCGGTAGATTTTAAAATCAGATCTCGAACATCAACTCTTTGGCGCAAAACACGATCGTTACACAAAATTATAATATGCTGCGGTTCAAGCGCAACGATTTCTTCAACCATTTGCCCCCAATAAGTGCGCAATAGTCTGGCCGCGCCGTGCCCCACTCCAAAAGCAGGCGGGTCTGAAATTACGAGTTCTGGACGCTGCGCCGTGCCAGCTTGAATGCGCTTTTGCAGCCGCGTTAAGAATTTTTGAGTTGTCTCTGGAATTACTTTAAAGGAACAGGAATTGAGGGTGCCATTTTTAAGCCCCCAAGCGAGATAATCTTTATTGGGGTCGATGTTTGTGACTTCAGAAGCCCCAGCCTTTGCTGCAACCACACCAAAAGCACAGGAATATGCAAAGAGATTTAGAACTCTCCCTTGAGAAAGTGTAGGCACAATTTCGGACACGCGTTCGCGCGCCGCTGCACTGTCGGCAAATATTCCAAAGTCATGTATGGGATTGCCGCGGATTTCAAATTTGCAATTGTGAGCCATTGCCGCTGTCACATATTCGGCATTCCAATTTTGGTCGCCATCTAAAATAAAACTTGTTTGCTCCACAACAATAGGATCTGTGGCTTTTCTTCGGCTGCGACACAAAACCACAGCATTTTTAAATCTATTTTTTAGAGTGTTTTTTAATTCCGGTAATTCTGCAGCCCAGTCGGAGTCATACCCAGTGGCGACAATAAACTGACCCCATTTATCGACTATTAAACCAGGCAGACCATCGGGAGTTCCTGCACAAAGACGAATAATAGATTCGGTTTGCACCGCCGCCTCAGCACGAAAATCTATAGACTGATTGAGTAACTTCGCAATTTGAAGACTTTGTAAATTCACTTGCATTTTATCCTGCTACCATTTCTAACTGGGGCGAACGAAACAAACTAAAGTAACTCCAGCTTGCGTTCGGAAATATTTTTTGCGCCGAGCGTTGAGTTTTTATTGCTGTACCGCCGCTGGTAAGAACATCATCTAACAGTAAGACATGTTTCGATTCACTTTGCACCAAACAAGACTCACTCAATGTCGATTTTTTCTTAAAATCTTCTTCTATTACGGGAACAACAAAACATTTGTCTGCCAAATTATTGGCGGAATAATTTAACATCTCGGCTTCAATTATTCTATTTTTCGCAGAAATATAAGCCTGTCTTTTTACATTTGGAAAAAAAACCGAAAATGAACTAATTGGCGATGCTAAATTTAATTTTTGAATGCTTTTTAATACTTCCTCAAACATAAGCGATGAATGCCAGGCGCCCGTGGAAACTCTCTTAGCACTTAATGGCGGCAAAATAACCGTATCAATTTCATATTTTTCAATGAGTCCGACAATTTTAGAAACACATACCAAAAAAAATAAATCCTTAAATAAAGCTTCCGAGACCACACATTGAGAATCTTTTGCTTTGACTAAAAGTGAAGAAAAAAAAGAATCGTAAGCAAAAACGCATTTAACATTCTCAAATTGGGGCATTTTATGACACCAGCCGGCGCAATGTCCTACTCCGCACAATGCGCATCCGTCCCATAATTTATTCATAACGGCAGAACGGCAACCATAACAACTCAAGCCGTATGCCGGAAAATTATTCAAACAAATTTGGCACTTTTTAAATGGATTGAGCATTTTACAACTGAGTTCTTTAAATATTTTATGGCCGAGCACAAAGGCCCCTTAATTTTTGAGACGCGCCGCAGCTAATCCAGAGCGACCACCATGATGATAAGGATGCCCTGCGACAATGCAGCCCGCCCTGTAAATTTGCTCCACAGCAACGACCAATGCCAGCTCATGTGGCAAAGTCATGCGTGACAAAGAAAACAGTTCGAGTGATGAAAATTCTTTGAGTGCCGCAGGCAAACCGAACGCGGTACCCAGACAAAAAACAATGCCCTTTGCACCTCGTGACACTGATTTTTGAGTGACTTCAGCGAATTCTTCACTTGAAAATTGTTTGCCATTTTCATCGAGGGCCATCAAGGAGTATCCGTCGGCGTACCATTTTTTTACTTCTTTGATCAGAAACTGTGCAGCCTCCACATCGCTGTTTAGACTTTGCACTGGCGTGACAATGAGAAGTGAAGAATGAACCACTATACGTTTTTGATAGTTGTTTATTAATTCTTCAAAAGGAGTCCCCTTAGAAATTTTCCAAGGGGCAATAATGACGTAACGCAAATTTATTAATATTGTGCTGCTGCAGCAGCTGCGGCATCTGCGTTTATTTTTGCCATTCCTTTAACATCATCAAAAAGACTTTGAACTTCGCCTTCGTTAAGGGCAACAACGCGACCCTTACTCCAAAGCTGCTCTAATTGATAAAGTTCACGCGTTGGCTCTTGAAAAACGTGAATGAATAAAAAGCCGTAGTCGATCAAAACCCAAGTCAACGATTCCATGCCATCAACAGCAATGGGGTTGATTCCAAAGGTCTGCTTAAAAAACATGCGAATGCCTTCGGCAACCGCACCAACTTGCCTACCGTTACTTGCGCTCACGAGGGCGAAGTACTCTGTAAATGCTCCTTGGCTGCGCAAGTCGAGCAATACAGGCCTAAAGGCCTTTTTTTCCATTGCCACGGCAATTGCCAAACTGGCAACTTCTTCGGGCAAAAAGGTGCGACCGTTGAGACGAACTAAATTATCTGTGTGCTTAGAAGACATGAGTATTTCCTGTTTCGAAAGGCAGAGAACGAAGGTTCTTAAGAGGGGCTAACACGGTCTGCGAGACTCTTCCACAATTTTTAAGAGGCTATCGAGCAAAGGTTCTAAACCTGCCCGATTTGCTGAGCTTAATTCTAGAAAAGGCACAGTTTTAGCACGTAAATAATTTTCGAAGGCAACCAGAGGTTCAGAACGTTCGTATGATTGTTCCAATTCACCTAAGCCGTCGAGCTTAGAAATAACTGTCAATCGAGGTCGTTCCAATAATTTTGGCTCATAGAGCCGCAATTCGTTCAGAATTCCTTCGTAATCGGCAATCATAGCCTCAGGAGTTTCTTGCGAACCATCAATGAGGTGCACAAGGGCTCTTGTTCGTTCAATATGTCGTAAAAATTCGTGTCCTAATCCCTTGCCTTCACTTGCTCCAGGAATGAGCCCAGGAACATCGGCAACCACAAAAGGCCCCGCATCACGGTGACTCACAACGCCCAATGTAGGAACTAATGTTGTAAAGGGGTAGTCGGCTACTTTTGGTCGAGCAGCAGAAATTACGGTGACTAATGTGCTTTTACCAGCATTAGGTGCGCCAACAATTCCGATGTCCGCAATGAGCTTGAGCTCTAATCGCAAACTGCGACGTTCGCCCATTCCGGGTGAAATAATTTTAGTGGGAGCTTGGTTGCGTGAAGATGCAAACACTGCATTTCCGATTCCGCCGCGTCCGCCTTTAGCCACGACGAGCGTATCGCCATGAACCAAAACTTCGCCTACGGTTTCGCCAGTGTCGGAATCGATGACGATAGTGCCACAAGGCACCTTTAAGACGAGCTCGTCGCCCCTACGGCCATGGCGCCGGTTAGTGCCGCCCTTGCCGCCTTCTTCTGCTTCGTAATGGCGTAAAAATCGAAAATCGAGAAGCGTTGCTAAATTTTCATCTGCAAGAAATGAAACTTCGCCGCCTTCGCCGCCATTGCCACCGTCGGGTCCGCCAAAGGGAACATATTTTTCTCTACGAAAATGGGCCATGCCCAGTCCGCCTTCGCCGGCTTTGACTTTAATTTCCGCAATATCGATAAACTTCATGAGTGTTGGGCCTCTGGACGGTGTCGAATAAAACCATGATGGCGACAATGGTCTTTAAAAAAAACAAAATCAAGCATTAAAAATGCTTGATTTGGAATCGCGCACAAATTGACAATGAATTTGCAAAATACGAAACCTAAAACATTTTACAATGAATTAAGCTTGTGTTTCTGCAGGATAAACACTGACGCGTTGACGAGTACGGTTTACGAATTCAAACTTCACGACGCCAGGAACCAAAGCGTAAAGAGTGTAATCGCGGCCCATGCCTACGTTGCGGCCTGGGTGAATTTTTGTTCCAACCTGACGTATAATGATATTACCAGCGACAACTACTTGTCCGCCGTAAATCTTAACGCCACGGTACTTAGGTTGGCTATCTCGGCCGTTCTTGGTAGAACCACCGGCTTTCTTGGTTGCCATTGCAAATCCCCTTGATTTCTAAAAACTAATCAGCCTTGAATAGAATCGATAGTCAAAACCGTGTGAGGTTGACGATGACCCAACATCTTCTTGGACTTGTTCTTCCGAAGATATTTGAAAACTAGAATCTTGTCAGCTCGAGTGTGCTCTTTAACTGTGGCGGTGACTTGAGCACCAGAAACCATAGGAGCGCCCACTTTGAGGCCAGAACCAGTGTTCATCATGAAAACTTCACCGAAAGTAAGCTTTGAACCAATCTCAGCCTCAGTAAAATTAGCTTCAATTTTATCGCCTTCGCTCACTTTGAACTGACGACCGAATACATTAACGACTGCAAATTTCGTGCTCACAGGCTGAATCCTTTTAATACCAGGGAAAAACATGCTACATGCAGAGGCGGTTGAACCCCGATGTGAGACAGTGGTCTGCACTTATTTCATTCCCGCTCTCTGGTCAAGGAAGAATACAACAATGCCCTCAAAAATCTATCCAGAAAATAAAATTGTGCGAGTGGCCCACAGCCCAGATGCCGACGATCGCTTTATGTTTTGGCCCATTCGAGCGGGTTTGGTAAAAACAGGATCGTTCCAATTTCAATTTCGCGATGCCGACACTCAAACGCTCAATAAACTAGCATTAGAAGACAGGCCAGAGATTTGCGCCATTTCTGCTATACATTATGGCAGAGTCTTTGAGCACTATCAGCCATTGCTCATGGGGGCTTCGGTTGGCAATAATTATGGCCCAGTAATTGTAAGCGATCAGCCAGAAATTGAAACGTTTAATGCAGAAAATCATTCCTTTATACTGTTGAGCCCAGGCCCCCAGACCACTGCTCATACCGTATTGACACTGCTTGGACACTCATTTAATAACGTAGAATTCGTACCAATTTGCCCCCTAGAAAGAGTGTTTAATAGACTCAAAGACCTCAAAACCCAAAATTCTCCTGCAGTCGCATTGCTCATTCACGAAGGCCGGCTCACCTTTAAACAATTTGGATGTCACAAGCTTTTAGACATCGGCGAACAATGGTTTCAGCGCACCGGAGGTTCATTGCCACTTGGGCTAAACGTCATTTCGCGTCAGATGAGCGACAATGTTCGCAACGAGCTTTCGGAAATATTGATTGCCAGTTGCGATTATGCCCTCAAAAACAAATCGACTTATTTGGAACTTGCCAAAACTCAAGGCTCTCCATGGTTTAGCCCACTGACAACTAAGGAACTCGATTCCTATTTGTCGCTGTATGCCAACGAAACCACAAGATCAATTTCGGACGCAGACAAAAAATCTTTTTTATTACTTATGGATGAAGCGTGGAATATGAAACTTATTGGCGGCAATTCGAAGCCAACAGTCGATTGGATTTAACAATTGCGTCCTTGCCGTTCAAAAGTACATCTGCGCCTTACCTTGCAATTTTTTACGCGCTCAGATACAGAAGTCGCACTGCAAAGTAGGACTCAAACCTACGGCGTTAGTAACTAGGAGAGATGGCCGAGTGGCTTAAGGCCCACGATTGGAAATCGTGTGTAGGTAACACTACCCAGGGTTCGAATCCCTGTCTCTCCGCCATATTGATAAGAAACCCGCTTCATCGGCGGGTTTTTTTGTGTCTTGGGAATTGTACGATCAGCTGCGATCAAAGACTAGAGCCCTAATGGTCGATGACTGAATCAGATTCAATCCGATCTCTTTGAGTGATTGACACACAATGCACTCGCATGCAATCGATACCACAAGAAAAGCTCACCGGCTCATGCACAACAATCACTAAAATACCCGACGGTATTGAGATCATTTTCGTGACTCGCTTAAAATTTTATCTATCACTGAATTTAATGCATCGAAATTTTGCAATTCAATTTTTATATTATGAAAGTAAATCGTTGCCAGGGAATTTGAATTTTTTGAAAATTGTGTGATGCAACTTTTATTCTTTTGTTCAGCCTCTCAATGCTCTGGCACAAAAATTTTCGTGTATTCAAGGTCTGCGGAATTTCCCCTAATTAGTGTCTGTCCGGAATAGAAACTGTTGGTAGAGTAAGAATAGTTGGCATGGGGGATCGACTTTCGTAGGGAATTTTGCAATAACGTAACAACGAAGAAACGATTTTGCAATTGAATTACTAACGGAGATCATCCCGCCATGCGCATTACCAGAGAACTACACAATCCTATGTTTCGTCAATACTCAGACCATGAATTTTCCGAGAAATTAAAGAAAATTGATTCGATTTTGGATTTATACCCGGAAGTAGCGGACTGGGTCATGGCCGACTTGGCCCCGGGCTCAGATCCTCGCGGAGCGGCTGGAATGACAGCCGAAGAAGTTTTGAGAGCAGGCCTTTTGATGCAAATTGAAAATGTAACATACAGGCAGCTGGAATTTCACCTTAAAGATTCAATGACCATGAGAGCATTTGTAAGGATTAACGACAGTAAAAGTTACAGCAGATCAGCACTGCAATCGAATATCAAATCGATTTCTGAGGCAACATGG
>JAYTOT010000267.1:0-4560 GCA_043747645.1 Pseudomonadota bacterium
CGAGTTTTCAACCGAAAAAGGCCGGAGAAATTTTGTAGCCAGAGAGTTTTTGAGTAAATCTGCTGAAGAACAAAACGATTCTCTTTTGCTCACGCGCACAAACCACCTGCGCGAAGATTTAACCGCAGAAATACGCAGGGGGCTTAAGGAAAAAGGGTTATTGAAAAACGAAATACAGTTGCCAGTTCTTCGCAAAATTGATGTTGCGGAATCGCGGCTCAAGCAGGCGCATTTTTACTCAGAAGGCGATATTTTAATTCCAAATCGGAATTACTTGAAATGGGGTCTCGAAAAAGATCAACAATACGAAATTAAGAGCACAAATATTCGTAAAAATAATATCATGGTAGAGAAAAACAACATAAAAATAGAAATACCGGTGCAGCGTCACAATCAATTTTCGCTGTTTTCAAAAGGCACACTCAGTGTTGCTGAAGGCGATAAAATGATGTGGAACCGAAATCTAAAATCGCGAGAGCAGACAAATAATGGCGTATTTATGGTTGAAAAAATAGATAAAGATGGCATTTTAATCCGCGCAGAAAATGGACAGAGAAAATTATTGAATGCCAGCGAGCCCCAACACATGGAACACGCTTGGGCCCTGACAATTTACAAATCACAAGGAAAAACAACCTCTACCGTGTTGCAAATAGTAGACCATGAAACCACAAAACGAGATTTATTAGTGGGAGTCACCCGTGCTGCGCACGACGTGCTTTTGGTGGCGCCCTCTCGGGAGATGGTTTTCAAACGGGCTGAAATTGACTCGCAAAAAGTTATTGCAGCGGATGAGATTGAGGACGTAGCAGCAAGGAGAATGAAGGCAAATTGGAGCAGGGTTTGATGATTTAAATTCTGTCAAGTGATTGCTGAAGCGCTTTAGCTTTGAAGTTTTCAATGAAATTAACTTCACAGTTATTGCTGATTGTTCGCACGCGCGGCGTACCATCACGCATGGTGGTCCAATCGGTCCAAGTGCGTTCGCATGGCCAGCTGTCAGTCATAGGGTCGTACTCACATTTATGCAGCAAGTGTCTTGCAAGCAAATAATCAACATTTGTAATTTCGGAGTCGCACATTTCGGGCTTAGCAACTCTTTGTGTGACACTAGTGACTTTGGATTTTCCATATATAGCTTCCTCTGCGGCAGGGTCTCCTTCGGTTTGAACTCGCAAAATGAGGCTATAATTTTCCTTAGAATCAATGCTGGCTGGTGTGAAATTTTTAAGCGTGATATTTTCCCAACCGCCTCCAGCTGTGCACACCGCCCCGGCATAGTCCTTGAAAAGGTATGAATTTCCTGCATCAGATCCTTTATTGATAGTGAGTTTTGAAACAGAATAAATAACGTAAAAATCAGGTACCTTAGAATACAGCAGGCAGTTCTCATTGGTCGACAATTCGGACGGGATGTTTTTTTGAACATTGAAGTACGTAAAAACCGAGTAATCTCCCACTGATTTTATTTGAATTTGTCGCGTTGAATTTGCTTGAGTCGTGACTCCTTCGGTAGTTTTACTTGTGTTGATAGGACCAGAAAATCCAGGTGAAACCGAAGTCGGAATTTGAATTTTAATGACATCTTTTCCCGTTGCAAAAAGAGCGTCTGAAGCTGGAATAGTTACGGTTGTTCCGGTGAGAATTTCGGATGTGCCAGGAATTTTAAAAGTTGCGTTTTTGAGCCCGTTCCCAAATACATAAATGTATTGTCCAGCTTCAACCTCTACAGTCCCAACATCGCCGGTGGTTGTATTGAGGTCCGATAATGCAGCAGCATCGTTTTGCTGATATGCAAAGTCATCGATAGTCAAAGCTTCGTCTTTGTATTCAAATTGAATATTAGTGTTTGATGGCACATCAGATTCTGGGGAATTTTGAACAAAGTTGGTTACAAGAATGTTTACTTTTTCCGCCTTATCATGAGCTGGTGTCTTCACAATGATTTCGTTTTCGCTCACAACCTGGGGCGCGACTGCATCGGCGGTCCCGATTTTAACACGAACTCCTTTTTCGAAACCCGTTCCTAAAATATGAACCTCGGTTTCTCCTTTCAAAGTTCCTGAGTTGATGCTCAGTTCCGCAATCTTTGGAATAGCAATGAGCCGAAGAAATTTCGAAGGATCACTTTTGAAATTCTTTTTAAACTGATTATATTCAACTTCTCGTGGACCCCGATTAGGTCCCAGGTTTTTTGCGCAATTCTGGGCGATAGTCATTGGCTTTTTGAATTTATCAAGCTCTCCATCCGTTGGAGTTGCCACACCATTTGACTGAAGAATCGAAATAGCTGTGCTATTGTGTTCATGTAAGATGACTCCGATATGACCCTTTGACCAGTAGGCTAAGTCACCAGTAAGAAGTTCTGCTTTGGCATTTAATGACTTCATTTTTGCAATGGCATTAGCTCCGCCCAACGCTTCATTCCAAGAGTTCTCGCTCGACTGAGCTGACGTTCCATCTGGTATTTGCAATCCAGCAGCCTGCGCACCTAGGCTCAACATCCCAGAGCAGTCAACACCATAGACCTTGTGAGAACAGGTGCCATTTGGCTTGCTGCGAGTAACAGTATCTTTTCCCCCAAATTTATAACCCAAACCATCCTGTGCGGGTTCATCTGGACGATCGCCTTTAGCAAACTGGTATCTGGATCTAACTGATAATCCACTCATGGCAGTAATAATTTGCTGAAGAATAACTTCCTTTTTTTCAACTCGCTTTTCGTTTGTTGTTTCGCCTAAAGAAAAACTCAATGAAGAATTAATATGTTTACCGCTTGGTAATACGATGTCAGTTAGGTTTGTATGTATAGATGGAACCTCGTCCAGAGACTTCACAATGTCCCAAGGTAAACTGTCCGACAGATCGATATTTTTGAGCGCTAAATTAGCCGAAACTCCGACGGTCTGAGTCGAAGCCTTCAGGCTCTTTGTATCGATATGAAGCCAAAAAAATCTCGCGTTTAAAGCTGTTTCTGGAAATGTTGGAAGATTTCCAAAACACTTCTGGAAGTCAAAAAGGCCTGAACTGGTGTTAAAAGAATAGTTGCAGAGACCAGCTCTAAATTTTGTAGAAGTGTATTTCGAGTCGACATTTTCACCAACCAGGTTTCGAATTTGCTTTTCGTCACCAAAGTCAATGAATGCCAACGAAACATTACCGGACGAAACCTTACCTTCTGTGACGACAATATGGGCAGGAAGCGAGAATGGGATGCTTGATTTATAGAATTCAAAATCATCGAGGGAAACTTTATATTTTACATTCGAAGAGGCCTTTAGTACTGGCGCCGTTGAATTCAGTGAAAATGATTCAGGGCTGTATAGAGGATTTTGCAATGCCACGGTCAAACGTTTTTCATTGTCGTACTCGATTGAATTTTGGGCTCCGAACCGACCGCAGGAATTCGATATTGAGAGCATCGCAGTAAATATAAATAGTTTGTTTCTACTCAGCATTAAAACTCCATTTATAAGACTAAAAATTGGTCGCTGTGCCGTGACCAATTTTTAATGAATCGGTTTATCCAATTATTATTTGAGATAATTCTTCAAAATATTGAAATAGTTGACTTATTTTTGATCGCGCACGAGCCGCCGCGCTAAAATTGATTTCAGGTGTGACTAAGGCAAGTGGCTGTAAACGCACGTACAATATATAATCTGCGATTTACTTTACTTTTGGAGTCGGAGAAGGGCAGGGGTGATTTTCATTTCTTATTGGTCTGCCACTGGGAAGGACGATGTTACAGAGATCCGTATGAATAGAAGGTACCTCATCGAGGTCAAGAACTGTTTGTGCATCAAGGCTATCCTCTACCTTTAATTTTTCGGTTTTTTCAAGCTTTTTAATACCCTTCCGGGATTCAGCGCTTTGGCTTTTTTTTTGTGGACTTAGAGGCTTAACAATTTCAATCCGATTTGCTTGAGGTATTTGCTCCGCTTTCCCTTTAACGGCTGAATTAGGTCTGTCTTTCGGCAACTGCACTTGCGTGCTATTTATATTATCGCTTTCCGCGAAAACCAAATTCGAATGGCTGCAGACGGACATTAAGGCGATCGACTTAACTAGGTGAGCCATAAATAATCTCATTTTACACCTTTTATAATGAATAAATCCCACTTAAGTTCCTAAAAGGCTCATCGGAACATACTTTGCAATCATTAATGCGTGCAAGTTCACTGCTCTCTAGCTCTACGATCTTGATGCTTTCAAGATTTCGACTCGGTATTTACTCTAATATCTAAAATAAAGATTCTCACAGCATACTTCGCTAACAACTTTTGCGCTAATACTTTTCCTTTCTGCGACATTTTGACACCTGAATGGTAAGGTCCCTATTCGGCCTCAAATTTCTTCGTCCGTATAAAATTTCCAATCAACGCGAAGCGCGGCTGCTTCTTTGACTTCATTAACTCGGCAGATATACCTTTGCGTAGTTTTAAAATCTTTGTGATTGAGCAACCACTGAATGTTTTGATTCAGTTGGAAATGGAGGCAGGGAAGTGAAAGTTCAGCACATAAAATGCAATTTGATGTTCAATGAACAAGAGAGCACAA
>JAYTOT010000268.1:0-2921 GCA_043747645.1 Pseudomonadota bacterium
CATGAACGTGTTGACCCTCGTATTACGGAAGATCTTGCAGCATTAAGCCTTGCAGGACTCTCGACTCGAACTTTGCCGATGATTTCAAACCGTATTTTAGGAATAGATGTTTCGCACATGACGGTTGCAAATTCGTTGCCGGCAGTCGCAAATGGAGCAAGACAACGTCGACACATGGCGAAGTTCTTTCCGGTCCCTTAAAAAACGCGGGCTCGACTATTCCGGTATTAAAATAGGAGTAATGGATAGATTGCGATTTTTAGTAAGCCTTTTTATCGAATAATTTCCGAACAGTGTTACTGCGCGCTGCTGCGATTCTCTCGTTTCGCATTATTCTTTCCCTAAGCCCTTATGGTTGGCCATTAAAAATACGAATTCAGCCAATATAATCAACAAAGAATTTACATAGCGTTCAAAATCTATGGATAGCCTGGGCGAATTGGCCGTTAAATCATTGGTTGCATTTACAGCTATGCGTCTGGAGCTAGGTTGGCGACGAAGAGCATTAGACACAAATGACAAGCAATTGTTGAAGAGACATACTAAATTTTCTGACGTCATTCTGCTTGCAGAACAAGCTGATATACGACACTAAAATTTCCAGACACGAGAATTTTTTACACTACCGGAATAAGTCCCTCTTGGATTTTGTTCAAATACTGTGAAAACATTTTTGGCATTTTGCCTGCCTTGATACGTTTGCTATTACTTCACATTATTCATAGTATTTTAGGCAATATTTTTAGATTTTTTAGTTAAGAATTTGAATTAAATCAGCTACTCGGAAGGTGTCAATGATTTAAAATAGCTCAATTGATATTTTTCACTAGTTTAGTTAATATTTTTATTGCACGTGCCGATAATAAAAGGCGCAACAAGGTAATTGTTGTGAGCATAACTTCAGATGGGGGATAGAATATGAAATATTTTTTTCGTTCGATATTGGTTTCTTTACTCTCGGTCGCAGCTATTTCGTGTGCAAATGGCTCTTCTGGTAGCGGAGCGCAGAGCTTAGGAAGTCGGGAAAAAACTGAAAGTGTCCCTGCAAAGCCAAATGTAGAAGACGTCAAAAATGATTCCGGAACTACACCTGAATCTATGACTGTAGAGCAGAAAGCAGGAATAGAATCACTTCGGCGAATAGATTCAAATGTAGCCATTTTTGACAAGCAAGGGTTAAAATGCGGTTGTAACCCAGGAGGATTTTCCTGTGGAAGTGGAAAGCCTTATAATGCATCTCAATGCTCAAGTGGATATGCTTGTTGTTACTAGAATTGATTGAAAGCTGCTGCAGCGTTTAGAATCGTTAAAATGCAGATGGCCATCTTATAAATGCTTTCGATTTGGTTTATATAGAAAAGGTTAATGCGATCGAAAGGCTTGGAGAATTCAGTAAAGTATCAACTAAAATTATCGACACCTTCTGAGATGAAATTCTATTGCATGACTTGAAGAAAATCACGCCAGTTGCAGGGTGATGGACCTTGCGCAATAAAATCACCTTTCAAACTTATTCTTCCGTTAAGCCAGCCACGGCACACTGAGTCGGCGGCGCAGTGTTTGCTGGCAAATTGTAAGCCACCTTTAGATTTTCAAAATTTGAGCAACTTTGTTGTTTGTTTTTTTCCAGTACAGCAAGTTTTTCAGTTTTTTGTTCAGGTGTTAAATCGGTATTCGCATTAATAGACGCTGTTTGTTTCAGTATTAATGTGTCCACAGCTTCCGATGCTTTTGCCACATTTTGAGCGATTTGTTGCGACTGTGTTCCCTTATCCGTTCCACCTGAACCTCCCGCAGTCGGCGATCCGGCAGATAAAAATCCGTTGAGTTTTTCTTTGGCTTCATTAAATTTTGAAAGCGTTCCGGTGATGGATTTTGTTATGCTTTCGGGCATTCCCATGCCGGCTGTGAGTACTGCTACAAATCCGAAATGTGCCAAGGTAAGATTTATGAGTTCTCCCTTTAATGTAGCACTTAATGAAGTGAGTTCAGCCATTTTTGTATTCAATTGCGACATTGTGTCGCCCAGTGCGGTGATGTCATCGATTGTTTGAGTGCTTTTTGAGCCGAGTTCTTTCGCTTTTGCATTTAAGGCTGTCAAATCTGTCGTTATTGATTGTGCTTGTGTTACTAAATCTATCTGGCCGTCGCCATCGTAGTCTAGAACTATCTGATAAAGGCCTGCAGCTTGAGCCATAGAGCCAATAGCTGCAGCAAAAAGAGCCGAGGTATGCACTTTCGCGCTTGTGGGCAAACCACCTTTACAGTTTTCTATTTCCAGATTTTTTTGCAAAGTTTTGTCTGCTGCTAAAACACTTTCCAAAGATGGTTTAGGAATTAATTGGCAAATAGCTTTCCAGCTGCGGTGCAATAGTGCGTACCTTGGCGACGCTGCACGTAACTGGTCGATGGTTTTTAATTTTTGCAAATAGAGAGCATCTTTTTCAACTTTGGAAAGGCCGATGACTTCGGCAAATGCTGTCACGCTAGAAGTGCCTGAGGCGGGTTTAGGGTCTTCTAGAAATAAATTCGCGACTACTAAATCTGAATTTAACGTTGCGGCAGCAGGCGTTTTGTTTAAGCTTGCCAGTTTGGCAATGAGGTCTATGGGATTTAATCCTGAATGGGCATTGATGGCATAGGCGAGCCTGATTCGCGCATTGGCGTTTGCTGTGTCCGAATCTACAACTTGCTGAAAAAAGTTAACAGCGGCCTCAAAATCGCCTTTATCGTAGGCCCATTGGCCCGATTGCATCAGTGCCGAGGGAGAGTTTTTTCTCATTTGCGAAGACATCCAAGCATTTCCACATGAATTGAGTACAGCAGCCATAAGTGAGATTGCGATAGTTTTTTGGAAATGGGAGAACTTGATTTGTTTTCGAATTTGCATAAATTTTATCCGATTCAAAAAGGTCATCTTT
>JAYTOT010000269.1:0-8338 GCA_043747645.1 Pseudomonadota bacterium
TTGTTCAATAGCTTTTATTCCAACATTTAAATACCCGTAAAGACCTGTATAAACCCTTATTTTCTGTGGAATTCTAACGGAATAAAATCTTATACATTATCATTTTCAAATTGGCCGAAATTTTCATTTTCAAGACTCCTTAAATAAATAAAATGACTCAATTAAAATGTTAATTTATTTTAATTTGTGAATTATATGTATTTAATTATATCATGTAAAACTACATTTACGCAACTTTTGATTCGCCAATACGTATCAAATCTCCAACACGCGCCTCGACAAAAATTTGAAACAGGTCGCGGTCGAGTTTGCCGTCTTTGACTTCCGATTCTAAAATACTGAGTGCGCGTTCTGGTGGAATAGCTTTTTTATAGGGTCTGTCCATGGCCACAAGTGCATCATAAATATCGGCAATTGCCATAATGCGTGCTTGCAAAGGAATTTCGTCGTCTGCAAGTTTGCGAGGGTAGCCAGAACCATCAAGTCGCTCATGGTGTGCATAAACAATGTCTGGAATGTTGGCCAAATCAGAGGTCCAGGGAATATTAATCAAAAAGCGGTAAGAGTGCGTCACGTGACTTTCAATTTCAAGTCGCTCCGATTGCGATAGGGACCCCTTGCGAATGGAAAGCTTATCGACTTCAAGAGATGAAAGGAGTTCAATATTATCGGCACCAGCTAGCACGCGAATGGCAGCGATTTCGATGATTTTTTGAAAATTTCCAGAATTGACAACATGAGGTTCATTTGCTTCGCTGATAGCATTCCAAAACTGGCCCAATTCGCTCGATATTTTATTGACTTCATTCTGAATGCGTGCGATATCTGCGGGAGTTGGCACGTGATTTTGCCGCATCAAGCCTTCAAGATAGCTTTCGAGACACTTTAAATGCAATTGTTTTTCGAGCATCAAAAATCGTTCGCGAATGCCAACGAGTTCGTGATTGTAAAGTTTCTTTTCTTTGCGCAGTACGTCTTCGCGCACACCAATTTTGCCAAAGTCGTGAAGCAATGCGGCATATTTGAGTTCGTAGAGTTGGCCCGGATTAAACTGCGTATTTGTGTAAGGGCCAGAACGTGTTTGATTTACAGCTTCGGCCAATCCTAATGTTAATATTCCAACGCGTTCACTGTGACCTTTGGTAGTTGGATCGCGAGACTCAATGGCCACAACACTTGCTTGAACAAAGCTCTCAAATACAGTCTTAAGGTCTTTTATCAAGCGTGTGTGGTCGATAGAAACTCCGGCCTGATTGGCAAGGGCTTCTAGAATATTTAAATCGTGTGAAGCGAATTCAGTCACGTAACGTTCGCAGTCGTCGAGGCTGTCTAAAAAGACCCCGGGCGCAGCTCGTCTGTTTACCAAAAGAATATATCCTACAACTTCTTCAGATGGAGTGCGTAATGGGAACACGCAATATGAATTTAACGCATAGGTTCGCGAGTCAAATTCTAAAAAGGGAGCAGGCACTTGAATGTCCGCACCGCCATTAAATTGCATGCGGCGAAAGGTTGGGAATTCCATACCTTTTCCCCATGAGATACCGCATGCTTTATTCACAACAAACGACGTAAAAGGACATTTTTGAGGGTCGAGCATTTCTTGACTGACGCGAATGTGTTGGCTTTTACAGACTCTTGCTTTTTGCACAAAACGCGAACCCGAAGAACGTAACAACTTTACAGCATTAACATTGACTTCTGGTTCGCCCATCAAATTTTCACGTAGTAATAAAAAACCAGCATCTGCAGTAGAAAGTTCGATGGCTTTTTCTAAAATCAAACGCATCAGTTCGTCCACCGATGACTGACTCGTCATGGCTTGACCCACTTCATTTATTGCCTTTGATTCTACTTCTCTAATAGCTACCATTGAACTAAAAAGATCTTGGTTTGCGTTCAAAAAAACATGATGCATTGCTTTGGTTGTTTCGTTAAGCAATTGATTAAATGTGTAAGGAGCTCGCAAATCTCCAACAATCCAAGGGGCATGAATGCTTGGTTGCATTTTTTTACGTGCGCGAACTGTGGTGAGTTGAGCGGGATCTTCTACCAATAAAAATCCTAAGACCACTGAGCCTGCTTGTTTTTCCATGTAACGTTGAATTGCAAGGCGGTAGGGTGCGTAGTTTTGTGGAGTGAGAACAAACAGCATAAGATTAGAAGATAAATTAGTGAGGTTTTCTAATTCTTCCGGAGATCCTTCGCGGCATTTAACCTGCACACCACGTAGTGTTCTTTCGCCAAGGGTCAAGCCCACAGGACGGTAGAGATACACCACTTCTAAAGAATCGTATGCGGAAATCTGCACGACAACCTCTTCAGTCGAACTAACGAGTGCCCACCAAAGGCGCTCTATTTTCATATCGGTGTGTTTGGGCTGTAGGACACGAAAATTTTCTGCAGGTGCCACTAAGATTTGACGATGGAAATTTTTTTCACCTGGGACCAGCCCAATTTGAGAAAATTCAAACAAAAATTGACATTTACCAAAACGGATGGATGAGCCAGCTAGGTAAAAGCACCAAAATTGACACCGCTAACTTTCAAGTCTTCAAAATTATTGCCCTAATTGAGGATGACCATTTTTTCGTAAATTAAATTGAAAAGCTTGCCGATACTGTCAACTAGAATCAAAGGAGGATATAGCTTTGAAAAATATCAAAAGTCATTATTTATCTCAGGTAGCGTTGCAATTTGGACTTGTGTTCGCATTTTTGGGTTGCAGCAATTCTAATTTTAGTTCACATGCAGCAAAGGAAAAGCGCAAAGCGGTTCCTAAAGCATCGGCAGATGTTAAGGTAACAGCCCGCACTAAATTTAGTATGGGACTCGAAGGAGCGCCTGCAGCTATTAAGGCAGAAAATTTCAATGTGCTGACCCAAATTATAGTGGCAGAGGGTAGCCAAGAAATTCCACTTCCCGATGTAGAAAAAGCAGAATGGAACGTGGCGTTCTATTTAAATGAAGAAACAACCCCTGTTTCTAAGGGAGCTGTGGGCTCTACTGCAATCGATTTTTCAAAAATGAACGGCGTCACCCGCGTCCGGGCCGAGTTTGAACACCAGAAAACTAAAAAAACAGGAAATGCCGTATCGAGCGTTTTTGTTGATGGCGAAAAACCAATATTAGTGTTTATGGAAACACCGGCAAAATCCACCAATGAACACATTGAGTTTATTTGGTCTGCTGTAGATAATTATGGTGTAGATGAATTAAAATCTGGAGTTGTAGCTTGTCGTCCTTTCCCTGGCGAACGTATTTTTACGCTTCAAACTTTGCCAGCAGATTGTATTCTGGTTCACCAACTAAGTACATTAACTGCGCAAAAAGAAACTTCGGCAAGTCTAGATACGTTAAGTATTCAAGGTATGAGTTACGGTGTGCGCGATGTTCAATTTTTATTTGTGGGAACAGATAAAGTTGGAAATCAAAGATTTCAAGGAATCATTAAAGGATCAGAAAGTGCGAGTGCACTGGTTTTAACTTCGCCTGCCACCAAAACCGGTGTGGTCTCAAAAAGTTTGAGTGTTTCTTTACCAGTGTCTCTTGAAGCCTATATTAAAGGTGAAAAATTAACTGGTGCCGAATTGCAAGCTGCCATTGCACGAGGTGATTACGAAGTCATTCTCGACATGAATGGCACAAAGACTACAAAGCCTTATGCATCTCCGTTCATTGTTAATTTTGCTGCTGATGGTTCGAAAGATGTTACTTTTTCTGTGAAGAAAAAAGGCGAAGAATTAGCCAGCAATCCCGTGACTATTTCAACTCTCGTAGACACAAAAGCTCCAAGTGTTTCAAGCCTTAAAATTCAAGTTCCAAATGGAGTTTTGAGTGCAGACTCAATGCCAGTGCTAAGCTGGAACGCAAGTGACGCAAATGGAATCTCTAATTTGACAGTAGAAATGCTCATAAACGGCAGCTCAACTTGGGAAAAAATACCAGGAATAGATGCTGGGCAATCTTCGGCAGCATTTGCGTGGGGTGCCGATCGCCCTACAAAGTCGTTCAAATTTAAAGTAACTGCAACAGATGCTGTTGGTAACGTAACAGCTCAAGAGTCACCATTTTGGGTGCCGCAAATATTTAACTCTGCTGTACTTACAAAGTCTGTGGAGTGTTTCTGGTGCCATTTAAAGGTTGAGGGCGACGTTGCGGGGATTAATTTTGCACTTGAAGATAAACGAATTCAAGATCCAGCTTTTCCAAATGACCCCAGCAAAACAATTCTTGTGCCTGGCCAAAAACAAGCGAAAGTTCACGAAGCAGCCGGGCGAAAACTCAGTATTTCTGGAAATTTCTTTTCGACAAATCTAATTCCAGACTCTTTAGTTGGACTCGATCAAATCACAAAAGAAAAAATATTAGGCGGCCAAAAGCATGAAAATTACAAAAATTCGGGAATGAAGGTGTTTCCGTCACAGCTTGATGGCGAAGGAGTTCCTACCTTCCCTATTTTGAAAGACGCTTTTTTAGCTGAAAGAGTTTTGGGTTCGTTGCGTTTGGGGAGTTTATTTATCAGTCGCACCTATACGGGTAATTTATACCTTGATGGTACAAATCCGAGTCAACCTATTCAACTCAACGGTGAAGTGTACATTGACGGAGATCTCATTATAAAGGGCAAGTACAAAGGACGTGGCACAATTTACGCTAAAAATGTGTTTATTGTAGACGATCTTGTAGCCACAAAAAGTGTGTTTCCTTATCCGCTTAATGTTGACGATGCAGTAGCAAAAGCGAAATTGGATGTGGCATCTGACGCTGACGCACTTTACATTGGTGCAATTAAAAATGTTGTTGTAGGAACTCCAGAAGCATTGAGATGGGACAAAGACAAAAATGCTCCTCAAGATTGGCTTAATGCTACAAATTATCCAAACCCCTATTCTTGGTACAATAAAGCTCAATTTCAATCTGTTGGCGGACGCCCCGTATACCCGAAAAATAAAACCACTGGCGTTGAAAAATTTAGGGCTGGCGATGGCCGCAACTTGAAAAAAACAGTCAACGGCGTTGAAATGGACGATTTAACGGCAGGAAAACACATTGTAGAAGTGTCTCGCGTGGATGCATTTTTATACGCAGCCATAAAAGTGGAATGGTACGGCTACGGTTCGTTTGTGCTCAATGGTGGGTTTGTGGCTCCTGAATCAACAATTATTTGTTCTACATGTGACACTAGCGAGGCAGCTTTGGATTTAATAAATCCACGAAATGGCATGCCTGCGTTTTACAATACCATTCGGTACGACTACCGTTTGCGCGTGGGCGGTGAAGGATTTGAATCTCTCAAAGCATTCTTTGAAGCTGGTGCATTATGATAGTTAATAAGAATTTAAAGTATCAAGGCGGATTTTTGTTACTTTCTTTGGCGTTGCAGTCTTGCGGCGCACAAAAGAGCGATTCTCAAAGTACGAGCAATAAAATGCTTGCTCCTGTAGAGCTTCGTACCGACGTTTCTCGCACCATAAATATTCAACTTACCGGACCCGGTAATGTGACTAGCAGCGCAGCGTTGGGCTTTGACACAGGCGATGAAACCTATGTATTTAGGTCGAAGTTAAGCACAAATAATATGAGTGAAACAGATTTTGCTAAATTCTCCGACAATATAACTACTACATTTGAATTTACGAGCCCCAGTGGAAAATCTCTTGTAAAAGAGACCATTGAAGGCCCCATTGGGCAATGGAAAGTGCTTCCTGTAGAAGGCGAAGGCAAATATGCCGTGTCGATTAAAGTGGAATTCAAACGACCTATTAAAACTTTTGCTTTGCCGCCAGAGCTGAAAACTTCGTTGACTTTTGACACTGATGCCCCCGATATGGTGGCAAGTGGTTACATTGAAGGCACCACAGATTTAAAGCGTAACGTAAATTTAAGTGTTGTAATTTCTAATGAAAGACCTGGAAAAATTAGTTGCGACAAAGCAATAATTTCGTATGCAGAAGGCCAAGGTACAGACGAAATTGTGCTCACTCCAGAAATTTTGGGCACACCAAAAGAAGGTATGCCAACCAAAATTTCTTTTAATGCCAAAGATTTCTCTTTGCCTGCAACCAAATCTCGTGGTGCCGTTGCTAAAATATCGTGCCGCGATAACGCGGGGCACATTACAGAACAAAATTTGCCACTGCGGAGCGGCAAGGCAAAATTTGCGTTTAATGCAGCGCTAGAAGGCCCCTCTGGTGGCAAACAAGGTCCCGATCCCATGGCTCCAGACAAAATGATTGCTCATTCTAAGTCTGGAAATTTGAAAATAATATCCAAATTGATTGATCCTAAAACATCTATGCCTGTGAGTTCAGAATTTGCAGAATTTGAAAAAGATTTATTGCAAGTCTATGTTTCTGAATTTTTACCAAAAACAATCGATGACCTGCGTGGCGCAAATACGCTACTAACTGCCCAGTTTAAGTCAGAATTAAGTATAGCATTGCCTGCTACATTTCTGGGTCGAAAAACGGTACACGTGAGCTTTTCTGCACGTGATCGCGAATCGGGAGTTGAATCTCTTGTGAGTGTGCAAAGTTTTGGTTTGTATGTTGATAACGATGCGGGAACTGCAACTTGGGCTGTGGGACCTCAGTTTAATGCTCCAATTAAAGGTCAAAGTATAACTTTGCCTTTTAAAATGACTCAAGCTGGTTCTCAGCTCATTGGCGACGGGCAACCGATTTTAGAATTTTCTGTCGACAATATAAAGTGGGAAAGTGTCTCTGATGTGAACATTAAAGCCATAACGGGAAACCCATTATTCGACAAGTCTTTGTCTTTTACTTATCCTTTTGAGTCGGAAAAACCCTTTAGGGTTCGTGTTAGACTCCAAGATTATGCAGGAAATATCTTTCTGTCGAAAGTGAGTCCTCAGCTCTTAGGCACTGCTGGATTCAATTCAGGGTCTGCTTTTTCGCCGTTACCTTCGTGCACAAATGGTACTGGAATGCCTGCATCAAAATTAGCAGTGGCTCTTACTTCACGTGTGAGTTGTCGCAAGCAATTGCCCGACGGTTCAGCCCTAGGCGGAGCATATATTCCATTTGTTTTTGCCAATGTGGGAGCGGCTCCTTTTAGCTTTTTTTCTACTACAACGGAACCTGAAAAATTGGGTTATTGGACCTCTGTAGACAAAGTGGTACTTCCGTCATCTAAAAGATCTATTCAGCCCGTATCGTTTTTAAAGGAATTAAATCCGTTGGGCGGCACGCCAGTGGTTGGTGCATCAAACACTGCAGGTTTTAATTTAGAAGTGGATGAAAAATGGTTTAAGAGCACTCATTTATCGATTGAATGGGGCAAAGAACCGCAAGAAGCCAGTTCATTTAAAAATAATTCCAGTTGCGATGTGTTGGGTAATTTTCCAACAACTATTATAACCGATGAATCAAAATCTGGATTTGTTTTACAAGAAGGTGCTTTTGCCTGCGATTGAAATCGATGTGTAAAATAAGCATTTAATTTGCGAATTCTTAATTCATATGGTCGAAAACTTCTTTTGTTTCAATATAGTACTTTTCTAATACTTCTGTGAGTAAAACCATAGCAATGGGCATCATTAAAATTCCATTCATTCCAGCTGCCATACATTTTTGTGCGTCTTCTGGCGTAGCAGCAGCTGTAACTGCAATGATAGGGGTTTTTGGCGATAATAAATTTCGAGATCTTATTATTTTTGTTGCTTCAATGCCGTCAATTTCTGGCATTTGAACATCCATTAATACAATATCAAATTTATTTTGTTCCGCTATAGCCACTGCTTCACGGCCATTGTTCGCGATTGTGATGTCGTAAAAACCAGATCGCTGTAGCATTTTTTGTATTACAGTCCGATTAACAAGGTCGTCTTCAGCCACTAATATTGAAAATTTTTCTTTTTTGGTCGCAATTTTGTGCGTGGGAATTGTGAATTGGCTGTTTGTTGAAATTTCGCCCGCATAAATTTCAGCAGCAATGTAAAAATGCACCAACGTCCCTTTATGGTAATCCGGATCAATCCAAATTTTTCCGCCCATGAGTTCAACTAATTCTTTACAAATTGCAAGTCCAAGCCCTGTGCCGCCCTGTTTTTCGGTTGTTGAATTTCGAATTTGAAAAAACCTTTCAAAAACTTTTTTATGCATTTCTTGTGGAATTCCACAACCAGCGTCCTGCACCGAAAATAGAATCTGTCGGGTATTATTATTGGATTCTGCCGAATAATTGCGCACGTTTAGTGAAATAGTGCCTTCGGAGGAAAATTTAATGTATAAGATTTTATTCCGTTAGAATTCCACAGAAAATAAGGGTTTATACAGGTCTTTACGGGTATTTAAATGTTGGAATAAAAGCTATT
>JAYTOT010000270.1:0-1694 GCA_043747645.1 Pseudomonadota bacterium
TGTGCTTGGCCCAAAGCCGCATCACCCATAATTAAATCGGCCTGACTCTTCAATTCGTTGTATGACACCAATAAATCTTTGCGAATTTTGCGACTTTCAATACCAATTTTCTGGACTAAATCTGATTTTAGTTTAGCGGATAAATTTCGCTTCTCTGCCATTTTTCTAACAATTTTCTCTGCATCTTTATACAGATTTTGGCGGCGATCCAAAAGCAAATTGCGAGTTGCTGTTGAAGCTTCTAGTATTATCAATTGAGTTTCAAAATAGCGGTTCCAAACTTTATGAAGTGCCTCCCACTGGAGTTGTGCTGGCTCGGATTGACCCTGCATCTGAGTATGAAGTTCGTATAATTTTCGTGCTGTTTTTGAAAAAATAATAAATTCTGATTGTAATTTTTCAAGGTCAGATTGAGGAAACCTTCCCGTTAAAGATGATATTCTCTGCGACATAAGAGTGTCCGCAATCGAATTTTCATTTTCTTTCATTTTCAAAGCCAAATGAGGTGCCTTTATTTGACTCTCAAATTTGAGAGCCGACAAAAGCGCAAAATTGTGATTTTGAAATTCGATAACTTGCCGCGTCTGATTTAAATTTTCCGTGCGTTGTCTTTCTCTTGAAAAATCTTCCGACCGAAATACCCATTTAAAAATTTGATCGCCAATTGTGCTCAGGCGGCCCAAGAGTTCGACTCTATTTTTTGCAACGGGCTGCGAAACATTCCATTCCCGCCAGGTGCTAAGAGACAAAGCATCTAATTTTTGAAGGGGTACTGCCATTTGGGACTGATAGGTCGCCAGTGCATTTAAATTATCTAATTCAATGGCGTCTAAATTTCCTGTCGAGACAAGGTCTACGGGAGTTAAGGCCAATAACAATGCTTTCTTTTGACTCTCATCGTTTCGCATAGAGACTTGCAATGCACGCCTATATTGCTCTAAATCTAACGAATTTTTGATGGGCGATTTAATTTGTTTGTTAAAATCGAGCAAAACTTGTGCACGCCAAAGTTCAGTTTTAGGCGATGAATTTCGCTGCGATTTGGGCAGTGTTTCTAGAAATTGAATATCGGCATCTAGCTCGCCTTTTATTTTTGCCGCCAAAAGGGTTGCTTTATTGCGCTCACTCGGTTGCATCGCAGATAAATTAGCAATGCGCAGCCCCAGCCGGTAATAGCCTTCAGCTCCCTTTTTATAAGCAGAAGAAAGCAAGTGAGATGCGCCCGCTAAATTCCCATCCATGTCTAGCTGACGCGCTTTTTCAAATTTAAAAGCCGGAATTTTTTTGAGCATATTTGTCGAAATCGCACTCAACCATTTTCGCGAACACGGAGAATTTCCTTTGCGCAGACAGTCGCTACCCAATGTTGCCGCGGCCATTACGCGAGTCGATTTTTCTATCTTATTATTATTAATTATACTAAACAAATTTTCGTAATATGATTTGTCATCTGCAACCTTGCGAGACAAAATTGAAAGTACAAATTGCGCCCTGTTTTTAGTTACGCCTTTGCTGCTATTTGGCAAGTCGTTTAAATCCAGTATTTTTATGCCACGTTCTGTTTGCTTTAGAGCGTTAAAAGTGAGTGCCAGTAAAATTGCGTCAGCTGGTTTTTTTCGTTTCATTTCAAAAAATGAAAATGTTTGAGCAAATAAATTTGCGTTTTTTTCGACCACAAATTCGTTGAGTTCATG
>JAYTOT010000271.1:0-1806 GCA_043747645.1 Pseudomonadota bacterium
ATTATTCATTCCCATGGCGGAAAAATTTGGTGCGAATCGGATGCGCAAAAAGGAGTTGAATTTTATTTTACTCTGCCAATGTCTTCAGAAAAAATTGACACGCGCCCAAGGCCATTGCCTGCATCTAGTGCCGAAATTGTGTCGGTGTTTGAACGATTCCGCTTGAACACTTCACGTGGTCTTAAAAATGAAATCAATCCTTTAGAAGTGACTCTAGAAAAAGATATTATAAAACTTGCTAAAGCAGCTCAGCAACAACTCAGGATTTTAATTGTGGACGACGAAGGGGTTTATCGTAATTCGCTCGCAGCCCTTGTGAACCGTTCTGAGGATTTTAAACAGCACATTGCATTGTCGTTTGCAATTAATGCAAATCAGGCCCTTGAATCAGCGCTCCAGACACCCTGTTTGGTGATTCTCGATATAGACCTTGGCAATGACTCTCTCAATGGCTACGAAGTTTTAAAGGCCCTCCGGGAGCAGGGATTTTTGGGTGTGGTGTGTGTGCATTCGAACCGCTCGCTGCCTGAAGATTATAAAGTGGCAGTCGATGCGGGTGCCGACGCCGTATTGCCAAAGCCTATGAGCCGCACGCATTTTTTAAAGCTCATACTGCAAGCAGCAGAACGCTTACACTCCTATAAAATGAGTGCCCAAGGCGCGGTTGTTACCTTACCCTCCATTGCAGTAGTAGACGACACAAAAATTATATTGCGTTCCTGGAAACTAAAATTATCAAAATTTGCCACCGTGCACATCTTTGAAAGCCCGCAAGAGTTTCGAACTTATGCAGATTTAAATAAGAATTTTTTACCAAATCTTAAATGTCTTATTACCGATTTTTATTTTGACGAAACCGTAAAAGAAA
Source organism: Pseudomonadota bacterium (assembly GCA_043747645.1). Classification (GTDB taxonomy): domain Bacteria; phylum Bdellovibrionota_B; class Oligoflexia; order Silvanigrellales; family Silvanigrellaceae; genus JAYTOT01. Next base: position 869 of record JAYTOT010000271.1, read on the forward strand.
ATGGTTTGATGTTTGCCGAATCGTTGAGAACGCAAATGACTCAACCTATTTTTTTGAGCTCCGATGGAGAGTTTTCCGACGATATGACCGTTGGTAGAGTTGACAAATTGATTGGTAAAATACCTATGGACTGGGAAGATCTTTCTGAATTGATTGCGACTCACGACATGCAGAAAGGCATTTAAATGGACACCACTGAAGACCCAAAAACAATCCTGCCGCAAGATTTCAGGCGAATGCGGCACGACATATCGAACATGCGATCGAGTTTGCAAAGCAGCCTTCATAATTTCGACGCCGAATTGAGCACAGTTGCGGAGTTTAGAGAAGACATGTGCGATCTGCTGAAGTTGATGAACAAGTGTTTAGAGTCGATACAGCGGTAAAGATCTCCGCAGAAATAGCTAAATATTGCAGGGCGTTAAAAATAACTTGAATTACGTTATAAAAGGTATAAAGTTATATTTGGTATGACCGATAAGTCTTTGGGGGGAAGCATGGGAATTGTCATCACTCAGTGGGCATTAGATTCATATCTAGACCTTAAGCATTCTTCGGTATTTAGTTCAATTGAATACAAAAATATCATTCGGCCAGATGTTTTATTACTAAATCAATTTCCGAATTCACCAAAATTTAGCAATTCGAAATTTTGGTCGCTAGCAAGTATGGGAAGTGTAGTGGTTTCGCAAGGATTTAAAATGAAGTGGCATAACGTGGGGAATGGGAAAATTCAATTGAGATTAGCAGTTGCGAATTTCTCAGATTTCTTTCTTTGTCAGGCATATGTGAAAGAAAATTCGAGTTTAGATCGGCGTGAAATCGCAAAATTAAAAACACGTATTCAACTGATAGCGCAAGGCAAATTTATTGCATGTGGGAGATTGGTATGAAAGCAAAAACGATTACGTCTGATCATAAAATGACGATAATAGAAA
>JAYTOT010000272.1:0-1426 GCA_043747645.1 Pseudomonadota bacterium
ATTATTCATTCCCATGGCGGAAAAATTTGGTGCGAATCGGATGCGCAAAAAGGAGTTGAATTTTATTTTACTCTGCCAATGTCTTCAGAAAAAATTGACGCGCGCCCAAGGCCATTGCCCGCATCTAGTGTCGAAATTGTCTCGGTGTTTGAACGATTGCGCATGAACACTTCACGTGGTCTTAAAAATGAAATCAATCCTTTAGAAGTGACTCTAGAAAAAGATATTATAAAACTTGCCAAAGCAGCTCAGCAACAACTCAGAATTTTAATTGTGGACGACGAAGGGGTTTATCGTAATTCACTAGCAGCCCTTGTGAACCGTTCTGAGGATTTTAAACAGCACATTGCATTGTCGTTTGCGATTAATGCAAATCAGGCCCTTGAATCAGCGCTCCAGGCACCCTGTTTGGTGATTCTCGATATAGACCTTGGCAAAGACTCTCTTAATGGCTACGAAGTTCTAAAGGCCTCCCGGGAGCAGGGATTTTTGGGTGTGGTGTGTGTGCATTCTAACCGGTCGCTGCCTGAAGATTATAAGGTGGCAGTAGATGCGGGTGCCGACGCAGTATTGCCAAAGCCTATGAGCCGCACGCATTTTTTAAAGCTTATACTGCAAGCAGCAGAACGCTTACACTCTAATAAAATGAGTGCACAAAGCTCGGCTGTTACCTTACCCTCCATTGCAGTGGTAGACGACACAAAAATTATATTGCGTTCGTGGAAACTAAAATTATCAAAATTTGCCACCGTGCACACCTTTGAAAGCCCGCAAGAGTTTCGAAATTATGCAGATTTAAATAAGAATTTTTTACCAAATCTTAAATGTCTTATCACCGATTTTTATTTTGACGAAACTGTAAAAGAAAATGGTTTGATGTTTGCCGACTCATTGGGAACGCAAATGACTCAACCTATTTTTCTGAGCTCCGATGGAGTGTTTTCCGACGATATGACCATTGGAAGAGTTGACAAAGTGATTGGTAAAATACCAATGGGCTGGGAAGAGCTTTCTGAATTGATTGCGACTCACGACAAGCAGAAAGGCATTTAAATGGACACCACTGAAGACCAAAAAACAATCCTGCCGCAAGATTTCAGGCGCGTGCGGCACGACATATCGAACATGCGATCGAGTTTGCAAAGCAGCCTTCATAATTTCGACGCTGAATTGAGCACTGTGGCAGAGTTTAGAGAAGACATGTGCGATCTGCTAAAGTTGATGAACAAGTGTTTAGAGTCGATACAGCGGTAAAGAATTGGGCCATGCGTTGAAACAATTGAAATCAATTTGGAAAAAGTCAATTTCTGGTTCGAATTGTGAGACCCGTATTCAACTGATAGCGCAAGGCAAATTTATTGCATGTGGGAGATTGGTATGAAAGCAAAAACGATTACGTCTGATCATAAAATGACGATAATAGAAA
>JAYTOT010000273.1:0-1839 GCA_043747645.1 Pseudomonadota bacterium
CAGAGATACGAGCGAGCCGAACGAAGATCCAATAGATCCATTAAATCCATCGATAAGGACAAGTCAACCAGTCCCAGTGAAACTCCCCGACGACTATAAAAGTGACAAACTGACGATCTCGAATCTAGATCGACAACGATTTAACGAACAGAAAGAACAGACCCCACTGGGGAAATTCATTACTAACTGCAAAAAGGTAATGACCGATTATGAAACAGATAAAAATCTAAAAGCTAAACCATCATTCCAGATCGACCAAACAATTAAATCACTCGAAAAAATTGCTGAGGAAGATCCAATTAATAAAAATGGAATCGAACAGCTAAACAAGACATTAAAAAGTTTGGCTTTAGAAAATCCAACTAAAACTGGGAAATTGAGCAAACTGATCTCAGAACTTGAAAAGGTTAGAGATAATCCAGAGCAATATCGAGATAGTTTGCAAGACCGATTAAACCAGGAAGTAAATCCAAATTACCACCAAAAGAATGCCCAAACAGGACAGCAATCTCGTTCTCGAAAAAGTCGAGATTTAAAAAGATGAGCTTAACGACGGAAAACCTACAAACCTTGACTCTGACGAGATCGTGTTCGCTGATCGCTCACTTTTTTTTTAAGTTTCCATCTGAAAATAGCTAGTAGAAACTCTCAAACCCTGACTCTGACGAGATCGAATTCGCTGTTCGCTCATTTTTTTTTTGCATACGCTCGTGCTTAGTTACAGCTACCCCTTGACTCACCGCGCTAGGAAAATTAGCACCCCGACCGACAGCGAAACGAGAGCCAGCAGCTAACTTTGCGTCGGTCGGGGATGCCAATTTTAGCGCGGTGGTAAAGGGGCAAGCCCTACGGGTAGCTTCGATCTCCCCCCCTCCCTTCCTGCTCACTCAAGCCAGCAAGGTTCTTGATTGATTGCTGACCGAAAGAAAAAAATTTGTACCTCAAACCCTAGATCCACGCCCCTAGCTGGTTTTTAGCGGAGCGGTTTAGTTGACGTGCACTGGTTTCCACAGTGCGAAGCTAGGAAATTTGCCAGCGTCAAATGAAAAAAACCAGCCGCCCTCGGCAGGAGCACGGGTTTCAGCTTTTGCTAATTCTTCCGATTGCGATCCGGAAACAAAAAAAAAGTGAGCGATCAGCGAACACGATCTCGAACTCGAATTTTTGCCGACCGCTCAAGAATCGATTTTAAGGCGGGTTAAATTTGTTTTATTTCTACTCCACCGTGAATGGGTAGTTAAGATGCTTTAGAGGGTAAATTTACCCCATTCTGGAGTCTTTTTAGTTGCTCAAAGTCTGTGCGATTTATTTTGAATGGTTCGGCTGTCAAAATCTGTAGTGTTTTAGCAAGAGTATGTGTTACAATTGCTCGTTTGGCAATTTAAAAATTTGAGATGCTGTAGTATTAAAATTTACAATAAGGTTACAAATCTTTTTTCGGTGAGAAAAATTTGAGAATGGCAAGATTTGTGTTACTTAAAAATACTTAGTACTATGGGAGCTGCGCTCTGACGAGAAATGGTCGTTCTAGCGTATAGCAAATGTCTAGTTTTCCCCCCATACCCCACAGTAACAGGAAGGAAATTTCTAGGATCTGCTCAGAGAAAGGGTTTCAGATCGGGATAGTAACCACACATGGTTACTAAGTAACCATGTGTGGTTACTAGTTGAGCCGCAAACCGTTTTAGATTGATTTTGACCGAAGGATGATAAATTAGTAACCACGGGTGGTTACTAATTTATCGATGGAGCGAAATAATGTCAAGAAAAATAATGGATTTAGCAACAGTAGACTTAAATACTGGGGATGTTAAAGATGGCGTGTTTATTTACTGTCCT
>JAYTOT010000274.1:0-1111 GCA_043747645.1 Pseudomonadota bacterium
AATTCATCGGCATAAACATTCAGTGCCCAAAAAGTTGGACTTGTGAGCCTGTTCAAAAATTGAATGGGGTAAACTTAACCAGAGGAAAAGCGACAGACATTTTTTCCGCAGTGCAAACCGGTTTTCAAATGATATTTCGGCAATCTATAACTTCAGATTTTTATGACAAAAATATTGCTGAAGTGATGGCTGCCAATTCAAATATAAATCAACTTTACATATCTTACTGGCCAGTTTTTATTGCACCAATAGCTTCAAAAGAATATCTCGATAGATTTTCGAGAGACGCGATCGCTGGCAATTTTGTAATCCTTCATGAGGGGTTTCATTTATTTGTTCAGTTTGGGTCTCTGTTTGATGGGAGGCCCGACTGGCAACTCTTGCAAAAAGGCACGACAAACAGAGAAGATATTGCTCTCTGTCGAAATTTAGCAAATCCAGTTGTCCAACAAGAGATCATCGCGCTCCAGAAAATTCTGGCTCTCTTGTCGGAATACGCGAAACCTTCTTTTCTCATTGGACCAGCAAAAGATTTTCTTTTGGCTCGAAAAACTCGATATTCTCAGACACCGAAAGGAGGAACTTCAAGTTGTGAGCGTTTAGATCTTGAGTTCGAGCGCCTAGAAGGCAATGCAGACTATGTAAGCGAAAAATCGTTTATTCTCGCGGGCAACTGGAAGATGTCCGACGTCTATGAGTATTACAATGAGATGTTCCTGCAGCAGAAAAAAAAGACTACTTCGGAGTATGCATTTTATTTTTCGGGCGCCACAATTTCCCACCTTCTTGATCAACTTCAACCAAGCGGAGAATGGCGGCAAAGGGTGTCTGTGAATCCAGAACTGCGGCTCGACGTTTTACTCACTGAGTTACTTTTGCCATGACAATTTGCTCAATTATTTCATATTTTCTGTTTTGCAAACGCTCGCCAATTAGAAACGATGTCATGGCATTTCCCCTCGGATAATTGTCATTCAGGCCGCACTTTCGGGAATATCATCGGAGTTAAGCAGTAAGCTCACCGTTTGACCGTTGTGACAATGCGAGCTGAGTTGGTTTAAGACGCGTGTAATCAATACATGTCGAGGTAAATCATGTCAGCGGTTCAAAA
>JAYTOT010000275.1:0-23898 GCA_043747645.1 Pseudomonadota bacterium
TGAATTCGATGGGTATTTAATTTTTTTGCCATGGAATGCAACAAGTGCTATAGGTACGGTCTTCTTCAAACCTCGCGCCGCAGGCGGGTTAGTTCAATACAAAATTGATTTTTTTTAGTTGCTATTTGACTTCCTATATAATACCATTTTATAGTATTTTTAATTCACTAAATATAGGCATAAAGGATTATTATTAAATATGGCTAAAAATTTGAAATCCAAAATTTTATTTGATGGCAATTGCATCGTGTGCGACTTTGAAATTAGTTATTACAAGCGAAAATACCCCGATTTATTTGAAATTATAGATATTAGTTCGCCCACATTTCGCGCTCAAGATTTTCAGTTGACTCAAGAACAAGTCGATAAACATATGCATGTTATAACTCCCGAGGGAAAATTAGCCATCGGCGTCGACGCTTTTGCTCACATTTGGAGCCGTATTCCCAAATTCGAAAAATACGGGAAAATAATAAAAATGCCAGGTGTCAATGCTTTAGCCAAAATAGGATACAGCATTTTTAGCACCGTAAGGCCAATATTGCCCAAAAAAAACCGACGCACTTAATGGCGCCGGTCTTAAAATCTAAAATACTCAAGCTGCCAAAATGCGATTTACCTTTGGCATTAAAATTTAAATCCTAAATCAACGCCAATTTTAGTAAAATGGTTTGTTCGCCCAGCAGAAGCATATGCTGCAATTTTTTCTGACTCACCACCCATACGAACTTCGCCGCCACCGTCAAATTCAGCAACTTCAGACTTGATCAAAACTCCAGCGAGTCCACGAACTCCAGCCACAAATCCACCATTTGCATTGGATTGCACGCCAACAAAAAGAGTTCCATTTACAGTTGAGAAAGTTTTTACATTTTGATTATTATATGAACTTGCAACAAAACCAGCCTCTGTGCGCATCAAATTCAACTGGGAGTATTTAGGAATGAAAGCCATATCTAAACCGTAGGCCTGAATTTGGCGTTCTTTCCAAGTATTGCCATTCCATTCGCGATCGATTCCGGCACGAAGCGAAACTCTCATGGAATAATTTTTTGCCGCTGAATTCGCTTCCACAAAAGGTGCCGCATTTTTAGTTTCAGAAACTGGAGCGGAAGGAATAGCAACAGGGTCAATTGTTGCAACTTTACTAACTGATTCTGGAACTTTAACTTCAGAAGCTCGAGTTGATGATTCACTCAATGACTGAGGCAAAGTTGAAGCACTGTTTTGCGCCAGGGCTGGACCCTTTAATGTCAATGCGAAATATTCAGAAGAAACAGGTGTTTGGGGAGATTTTGTGCCTTTAAAAGACGCACCTTGAATGCGCGCTTTTAAAATTTTTTGCAATTCTTGTTCAGATGTTTCACCTTGGAACTCTTGCATTTCTGTTTTTTGGGACTTACCAGAAACTTGCACCATTTTAACTCTACCGAGAGTCAATTGAGCTCTATGAATGCAATCGTCCACAATTAATTCTGCTTTATTTTTTTCTTTCGGCACATTGCAATTCAACTCAAACGTTTTGATTGGAGCTGCCAATGCATTTGCAAAGGCAAAAACGGAAACAAAAACTGTAGAAACTGACAAAGCTGTAAAACTCATAAAAAACCCCTTTGTAAAAAATGGCAAAGAGCCACACGCACGGGTTAGTTCTTTAATAACTTTATATCAAGGGATCACCTAAAAAGTATGAATTAAAAAAATCTTTTTTCTTCAAAGCAGTCGCTTATTTTATTTAACGCAATAAATAAGTGAACTTAGAGGCTGTTTCATTTTCCCCTTCTTTCACTTCAAAAGCTGTGTCACTAAAAGGAGGTGGGCCGGGTGGAGCAAGCCGAATTCCTGCACGATTTGAAAATCCGAGGCCTTCTTTTGGAATGCCAATTATAGTTTTGTTCAACTTGCCGTCTCGATTTTCATCGTGCCACAACGCCATTCCATAAATGCCAGGCGTTAAGCCTTCTATAGTAAAGGTAAGTGGTAGAGCGGTGATTTCAAAGCAAGATGCAGCAATGGTTTTAGCGGAGTCATCAGGAAAACCCTCTGGACCTTTGAATGCCGCAAAACAAACGATTCCATCTTGATTGGCGAGGTTTTCAACGGTCACTTTTAATCGCGTTTTTGGCGATGTCGGTACAGTTGGTTCTGGCGGAATAGGCTCTGGAGGCTGGGGTGCTGGAGGCTGGGGTGCTGGGGAATTGGTAGCAATAGGAGTGTTTATGGGATTGTTGGAATCTGGCGTTGGACCGGCACCCGGCTGATTAGCTCGAGCGTCAGACAACGGTGTTATGGAAGGCACAGCTGTGCCTTGGGGCATTGCAAGGGGTTCTGATTTATCAGTGCCTACAACAATTGGAATAGATGGGTCTGTGCCTTTTTTATTTCCAATTTTATCGCGACCGCAACTTGACAATGTTAAGCAACTGACACTTATAAAATAAAATAGTTTAGAATATCTCACTTTTAGACCTACATTTGACTAAAGAAAGGAAACAAATGACACAACAGCTTGTTAGCACTTTTATAAAAGTGCTGAAAGACCATTTAGTTTGCAAATCACGAAACAGCTGTTTCACAATTGAGAACACCCGCCATTTTAAACCATATTTCAGATAAAATCAGGCTATTTTATAAATACTTACTGAAATTCATTAACTACGACAGATTTAAGAATTTCTAATATTTTCTGACTCACCCGGTCAGAATTCACCGACAAAAACATATTGTCTGTAAACGAATACTGTTCGGCACATTCTTCGCGCCGCAAGTCTGCCATATCAAAACCCATTGATTTTATTTTTTCAGGCAAAAATGCAAACACGTTTTTTCTATTTTTTAAAATAGATTGAATCACAAAAACAGTTTGCGCCCTATGATTGATTTGAACATTTTTTGAAGGGTGATTTAAAACAGCCGGAGGTGTAATCAATACCCTTCCGTCCCATGAGACATGTCCAATAAAATCCAGTGGCAATGCACTATCTGCAATTATTTTATCGAAAGGCATGCTATCAATGTGGGTATAAATAACCCATTTTAATTTTCCGATTTCAAAATGCACCCAAGATTTTCCAAGGTCTAATTGTTTTATGGTAACAGCTGCTTCAATACTTCCAGCACGCGCAGCGGCCATTGTTTCAAGAGGAGAAAGGTCGACAAATTTTCCGGCATAATTGTATTCTTCTAACGAATTAACTAATACTGGCGCAATAATTGCATTTAAAAAACCGCGACTTCCAATATTAATATGCTTTAAAAGAGATTGATTTTCAGTTTGAACTGAGACTTCAATTTCATTGAAAGTATTTAACAAACCGCGCAATTCTTGACATAGCTTTTGCCCTTCTAAAGTTAAAACAATTCCGGTGCTAGAACGATTAATAATTTGGATTTTGAATTGCTCTTCGGAACTTGCTACAATTTTAGAAAGCTGAGACGGTGACATGCCCAAGTCGCGCGCCATACCTCTTAGGGTGTCGAAACGAGGCAGGGAGGCCAAAATCTCAAGTTGCGCTAATGATACATCTCGATATTTTATGTGATTCAACATTATCAATCTCTTATTTTTCACTGATTGACGTTATAATCTGAGGAAGCATGCCCCATGTCAACTTTTTTAAAATTGTGTCTTTTATTTTTAGGTCTTTCTTTTTTTAAATTCAAGGTATATGCCGATTCTCTGAATGGAAATATTTCAATAAAAACCAAAGGAATGAAAAATTTAAAGGGACAATTGTGCTTTGCACTTTTCAATGGTCCTCACAATTTCCCAAGTCCTTCAGATAGTCTGTTAAAAAGTGAATGCATTTCGGCGTCAAAATCGCTTGGAATGTTTACCTTTCATGGACTCCCTTTTGGAACCTACGCCATATCGGTTTTCCACGACGAAAATTCGGACCGCATTTTAAACACGCGCATTTTTGGCATTCCAAAAGAATCGTTCGGCTTCTCAAAAGACCCCACTGTTTTAGTTTCTGCTCCAAAATTTCTTGACTGCACAGTCATTTTAAATTCTAATATTTTAGAGCAAGAAATTAATTTAAAATCATTTTAAATTTTATATTTTGGATCTTATTTTTTCACTCTCATTTTTTATCACTCTCATTTTTTTGGACTGTTGAAATGCATATTTTAATGACTGGTGCTACAGGTTTTATTGGAACACAATTGGTTCGCAATTTAACCACCCAAAACCACCAATTGACAATTATTACAGGTCGCCCCCAAGAAGCAAGACTCGCATTTTCTGGCACGCATCAATATTTAAACTGGACCGAATTTTACTCCCTACCAGAAGATTTTGTTGCAGATGTAGTGATTCATTTGGCAGGAGAATCAGTAGCAGCGGCAAGATGGAGCACCCCGCAAAAAGAAAAATTAATTGAAAGCCGCGTTACGCTCACTTCAAAAATAATTGCAAAACTGCAAACTCTCAAAATTCATCCTCAGACATTTATTTCTGCATCTGCAGTTGGCATTTATGGCGACAGAGGCAACGAATTACTTACTGAAGACTCCAATAAAGGCGAAGGTTTTTTGGCCGATTTAACCTCTCGCTGGGAGTCGGTTTTATTCACAGAATCAAATATTCCTCACACCCGTAAAATCGCACTCCGTTTTGGTTTAGTATTTGGTAGAGGCGGATTTTTAGAAAAATTAATTCCCATGGCACCTTACGGTCTTGTGGGAAAAATGGGAAATGGCCAGCAATGGCAAAGCTGGATTAGCATTAAAGATATTGTTAAAATAATTGATTTTTTATTAGTCAATAAAAGTATAAAAGGACCCATTAACGCTGTTGCACCCAATCCTTTAACTCAGTCAGAACTTGCATCGCTCATTTGCATTATTTTTGGTGGACGAAAGGGCATCCCGGTGCCAAAATGGGCACTAAAAATGGCATTGGGAGAAATGTCTGACCTCATGCTTTTCAGCCAGAAAGTCTCTGCCCAAAAAATTACGGACGCTGGTTTTGATTTTGAATTTAAGTCGGCAGTGGAAGCTCTTGAAGCCATTGAACTTGAATATTCAAAGAAATAACGTTTTAAAATCTAAAAAAGCAAATAATTGATTTACCCGGACCACAGTCCGTGGTAGGCCACAAGTTGTTCATTTCTCTATTCGCAATGCTTGCGCTGCCGCAGTACTGCCGCCCCAAGCCACTCATTCAGGACCCTCATGACATTAATAGTGCCCGCTGCAGATGCTAAGTCTGCCACAAATGAATCTATGACTTTCGCAAACTTAGGATTGTCAGAGACTTTGCTACAGGCTTTGACTACCGAAGGCTACACGATTCCAACTCCCATTCAAACTCTTGCAATTCCCCATGTTTTGGCCGGAAAAGATGTTCTGGGCTGGGCACAAACAGGTACGGGAAAAACCGCAGCATTTGCCTTGCCTGTTTTGCAACGTCTCGGTAATGTTGCTAAAATTAGGCCTAACGGCGTTCGTATCAAATGCCTTGTATTGGCACCCACGCGCGAATTGGCGCATCAAATTGCTGAAAGCTTTGGCGCTTACGGGCGTCACACTGGCTTACGCCACGCTGTTGTTTTTGGTGGCGTTGGAATGAATCCGCAAATCGAAGCTCTCCGCCGGGGCATAGACATCCTTATTGCCACTCCTGGCCGTCTTCTCGACCTTATGAATCAAGGATTTGTAAATCTTAATTATTTAGAAGTTTTAATTTTAGACGAAGCAGACCGCATGCTCGACATGGGCTTTATTCACGACATAAAGCGCGTTATTAAAGCTGTTCCAGAAAAAAAACAAACTCTTTTATTCTCGGCCACTATGGCACCAGAAATCATGAATTTAGCCAAGGGATTGCTTAAAAATCCTGTTACGGTTGAAGTCGCTCCGTTATCTTCAGCTGCAGAAACAGTGACTCAGTCGCTTTATTATGTAGAGAAAAAAGAAAAACAATTGTTATTGCATCACCTCATTGAGGCGCAAAAAATCAAACGTACTATTATATTTACACGCACAAAACACGTTGCAAATAAAGTAGCTGAAGCGCTTAATAAACACGGAGTTGGGTCTGAAGCTTTTCACTCCAACAAATCGCAAAATGCACGTTTACGCGCCCTGCAATCGTTTAAATCGGGTCAAATTAGCGCACTTGTTGCTACAGATATTGCGGCTCGCGGTATTGACATTGACGAAATCACCCACGTTATCAATTTCGAACTCCCCAACGAACCAGAATCTTACATTCACCGCATTGGCCGCACGGGCCGCGCTGGCGCATCTGGCTTAGCCATTTCGTTTTGTGCCGCAGACGAACGTGAATTTTTGCCAGGCATCGAACGCTTGCTTCGCAAAAAGATTCCAGTAGAAGCAGGGCACCCCTTTGTTTCTACGGCTCCCACCCCACGTGTTTCAGAATCGTCACAATCTCGCCCTCGCCCCCAAGGCCGGCCTTCTTTTGGTTCTGGAATTAAAATTCAAGGAAAACAGTCTGATAACCGCTCTCGCCGCCCCCAAGGTCGGTAGGTCAAATTTTTTCGTCACAAATAATTCACAATTCTGACATCAATCTGTTACACTCTGATTTAAGATTGGCTTCAAGGCCAATTTTATTTTGCCGATACAATGAGCAACAAAAAAATCAGCGATTCTAATGGGAGATTCAGATGCTACGGGACCAAGTTCAGTTCTACGATTGCAATCGCCAAAAAGCCCTTTTATTTTGCCTTATTTTCGGCATTTTTGGCATTCATAGGTTCTACTTGCACCAGCGTATTTCTGGCTTAGCATACTTCGCTTTTTCTTGGACACTCATTCCATTTGCACTTTGTCTGATAGATGCAGTTTTTTTGGCGCGCATGACCGACGAAGAATTTCAGGAAGAATACAACGAAGTTCCTGTGCCACTAGCTTAATTCAATTGCCTGTGCCAAAAATCCAGTTTGAACTCTGAGTCAGCTGGGAGACACTTGCCATGACACCACAAAATAACACCGAAAATTCATCACAAACAATCGTTTTACCCCTCGATCCACCTCGGGGCGAAGACGCGCGTCTCACCTGGAACCGCTCGCTTTTTTCAGTCAAAGGCGCACTGTTGTTGCCGCAACGCATCACCAACCAAAACACCTTGCAGCAAGCATTAAACGAAATGAGCCTCGTTTTTAGACTCACTCCTTTTAAAGAAGATTTACGCTCTAAAATGTGGGCTGCATTAGCCGAAAAACAAGCGCCACCTAGTGTTGGAATACAGAGCATCGGAACCGTTTGCGCCATAGATTTAAACACTGGAAAAATAAAAATATCAGACCTCCGGTGCATTAAAAATGACGAACAAGACGTTAAAAATAACCAAAGCGGTTTGGCAGAAAAATGGGACCTCACAAATTCTAACGACCCCAATTCCCCCGAAACACAAGAGCTCACTGCAATTGTACAAACCTATGTCGATAGTTTTATCTTAGACCAATTGCGCGAACTCTTTTTAACTTTCGTGCCAGACATTCCGCTAGACTGGAAAAAAGATATTCTACAATTTAAACCAGACCGATTGGTACCATTTGGTGCATTTATTCAAAATCCACAGCCCATAGAGCGCGTTGTAGACGACACACTGTATATTTTCGACGACCTTTATTGCACCAAACCCCAGTGTCCTTGCACCGATGTCACTTGCATGATTATTCAACGAGACATTGAAAATCCGGGCCCCGAAGCAGTATTTGGCGGATTCCGCTACGACATTACCACCGGACAAATGAAAATAATTCCCGATTTACCCGGTAAATTTAATGCCAAAGAATGGTTTAAAAAGTTTTCTGCCGAATCGCCATTTGAACTCGATTTTTTATTAAAAGCACGCTACGAATTTATGCGCGGACCATTCATTGCAGCCAGAGGATTAGCGGCCTCTAAAAATTAATTTATTTTTGTAATAATCTGAATCTTCGTTTTCGGCACACCATCCTGGTATTCCGTTGATTGGAATGGGACTTAAGTGCAAAGAGTGAAATAATTGCGAACTTTGCGCTATGTTCAGCGCCAATGTTTGGTCGGTATTGTTTCGCAATTCTTGTTCATCTGAAGAGTCGCGTGGGTCTATTGCCACTCTCAAACAAGTGCCATGCAAAGTAGGGTGTTCTAGCAGGGACACATCGAGCAATGCATGTCCAAAAACATAAAAACGCACCTTTTGAATGACCTCGCTTCTGCGTCGCACAAAAACCTCCAACCAATCGCGACGGCGAATGCTCTCCCACAACGAGTCATCGGGGCACACGCAAATAATTCCTGCTTCTTCAAATAGAGTGAGCATATCTTGCACTGGGCCACGATTGCCTCCTGTTATTTTCCAAGGAAAAGGAGTGACATCGTCAAAAGCTTGAACATGCCGCATGTTAAGGGCTGCCTTGCTTTTTGGAAAAGCACACCACGACATAAAATTAAAAAAATCGTGCCAATTATTGCTTCTTGTCGGCACTTCTCCGGTAAAAAAGATGCGCATTTGATACTGAGCGTCGATCACAAGTCCCTCGTCCCGCGCCCGAGGCACACGGGTTTGTCGCACGCACTTAATGGGGAATCCACCGCCCGAAACAATTGCCGATGCGTTAGCAAAATCAGCATGAAGCCACTGATTGTAAATTTGAATTGTTGGCCACACTTCGCCGTGAGATTGCTGCCATGCACGCAACCACTTTTCTGCCTGTACAGGAAGCCCCTGGGCAAAGATGTGTGCTTGTTCTAAAAAATTAGATTTCCAGGTACTATTGAAAGAATGTGGCTCTTCGCCTGCTAACGGGAGCATTATGCACCTCGCTGTTGTTTCGGTGAGTCTTGACCTCGATCCTGAATTGTACTCTACAGACCGTGAACGTTTGTTAAGATCGGTTCGCGATAGAGTCAAACAAGCGCACAATTCGCGTATTACCATACGAACGGACGATGATGCCATGATTGTTATGGCATTTTTTGACGACAATTACGCGCGTCTCAAGGCTCGTGCCGAAGAATTGGTCGACGCGGTGGAAGGTACCGGTGAGGCTCGGGTTGATGTAAGCACACTGCAGTTTTATTCCTGGCACGATGGAAAATTTCAAGAAACACGCGACTCACTTCTTGAGGAGGAAAATGCTCAAATTGCACCTCGTTCAAAACAGCAAGATCGCACTATTGTTTACCACGATAAAGACGATAATTTAAATTTATCAGAAGCTCCTAAATTTTCACGACGCAACATGCGACTCCCAACCAGAAAGTGATTGCTACAAATGTCTAATCAAAATCCAAATCCAAAATCAAACACTTTTACTTTAACTGCAATTTCGGCAGGTGTAATAGCCGGTTTTGGCCTGCAATTTTATATTTTTCCTAAATTTATAAATTCATCCGACCTGGTAATGGCTTCGCCCACTTCAGATAAAAAATTAAATACCAATGCCGAAGAATCAAACTTGAATTTGCATGCAAATAAAAGCTCTGCAGGAACTCAAAACCCACATTTACAGGCCCGCGAGAGCACATTTATTACCTGTGGCACAATTAGAGAACGCACCAGCGATTTTGTTAAAATGCACTATTCTATTCGAGAATTTGGCGCCGAAATGTCTACCAGATCTCTTTCAAAATTCTTTCAAAGTTTAGACCCAGGTAAAAATTATTTTACAGAAGCAGACATTGCATCATTCAAAAATATTGAAACCAAGCTCGGCAAAAATATAAACAATATGGATTGTCGATTTATTGCAGATATATGGTCTATTTATCTTAAAAGAGTTCAAGAAAGCGAATCTTATATAGACATCGCATTGGCAAAGCCCTTTAATTTTACAACGGAAGACCGCCTCGAAACGGACCGTAAAAAAATTGCGTGGGCCTCAGGATCTGCAGAACTCAAAGAACGCTGGCGCAAACTCCTTAAATTTGTGGCTTTAGGAATGAAAGAAACCGAAGCAGACCCCCAAAAAATAGCCACGCGCTTGCGCAAGCGGTACCAATTGGGGCGCAAATCGCTCCTTGAAAAAAATATGGACGATGTGAATGGCATTTATTTGAATGCATTTGCATTGTCGCTCGACCCACACTCGGGTTACCAAATGCCTGAAGAACAAAGCGAGTTTAAAGTTCAATTCAGCTTACAATTAGTTGGAATCGGAGCTTCACTTACTCAACAAGATGGATACACAATTGTAGACTCAGTTATTCCTGGGGGGCCGGCTTCGCGCGATGGCCGATTGCGCAAAGGCGACAAAATATTTGCGGTAGACAGTGGAGACGGCGCTGGATTTACCGATGTTGTTGATATGGATTTATCTAAAGTTGTAAGCCTCATTCGCGGTAAAAAAGACACCCTTGTTAAGCTTAATTTGTTACGTAAGGGCGAAAAAAGTGAAGTGGAACGTGTTACTTTAGACCTCATCCGCGACATAGTGCATCTGGCCGATAGCGAAGCCCACAGCGATGTCATGAACATTGGCGGTAAAAAAATTGGCGTCATTAATTTTCCATCGTTTTACATCGACTACGCCGGCAGCCGTTCCGACAAAAATTACCGCAGTTCGGCCAACGATATGGCCCGGGAAATTAAAAATTTGAAGGCAAAAAATGTAGACGGTATATTGGTTGACCTCCGCCGCAATGGTGGTGGCGATTTATCGGAATGCATTAAAATAACCGGACATTTTATAGATGCCGGCCCTGTTGTGCAAGTGCAACAACGCAATGGCGACGTAGAAAGTTTAAACGACACCGACGCCGGAACTCTTTATAATGGCCCTTTAGGTGTCCTCATCAGTAGGCAAAGTGCATCGGCAAGTGAAATTTTTTCTGGTGCGATTCAAGATTATGGCCGCGGCCTCATTATGGGTAATACGCGCACTTATGGCAAAGCGACAGTTCAACATGTTATCGAAGTTCCTGGCACAAAAAATCGTGAAAGCGATGGCGCCCTTAAAGTGACCATTTCGAAATTCTTTAGGCCCAGCGGACGCAGCAACCAAGAGCGCGGGGTTCCCTCAGACATTGTTATTCCAGATATACTAGACACAACGGATTTGAGCGAAGCGGAAAACGACTATGTTTTGCCCTACACAACCATTCCTGCTCAAAAACTGTTCTCTCCGGTGCAAAACCTCACTCCTATTTTAGAAACTTTGCGCAAAAAGAGCGAAGAACGCCTCAAATCGAACAAAGACTTTAAAGAAATTTTCGAAGCCATAGCAAAAGCCAAAGCAGAAAAAGATAAAACTTCTATTTCGCTCAAGGCCGAAGACATGGCAGCACGCCTCAAAAAGAAACCAACGCCAAACCCCAAAGATTCTAGGGCTGCCACCGCAACTCCTGCCCCTGGCAAAGACAAAGCCGAGGCCGCAGGGCGCGAGGTGATTCGCGACGAAGACGTTGAACTCAAAGAGGCTGGTGCAATTCTCGTTGACAGTATTGGTCTCTTGGGACAAAAAACGGATTGGGCCCATTGAGCATGCAGCATTGAGGGTCCCAAGATTCACCTTGGAGAGCCCATGACATCTTCGACTCGCACCGATATCACAATTTTAGGCGGAGGCCCTACGGGCCTTTTTGCAGCATTTTACGCAGGACTCCGTAACGCTTCTTGCCGTATTATCGATAGCATGCCCGAACTCGGTGGCCGCCTTACGGCTGTTTATCCCGAAAAATTTATTTATGATGTCGCTGGTTTTCCTAAAATTTTAGCCAAAGATTTGGTCGACGGCTTAGTTGCACAAGCTAAAGCTTACAACCCTCTTATTAATTTAAACCAACAAGTAGAAGGCTTAACAGCCGATTCCGAAGGTTTTATTTTAAATACCCGCAACGACAAAGGCGAATCCGTTACACACTACACCCGCACTATTATAGTGGCTGCAGGCGTAGGCCTTTACAGCCCTAAAAAACATGGAGCCGTTGGTGCCAAAGATTTTGAAGGCAATGGCATTGAATACGCCGTGCTCGAAAAAAATATTTACGCAGGCAAACGCGTTGTTATAGCAGGGGGGGGCGACTCGGCCCTCGATTGGGCCAACGAACTAGTGGCCCTAGGAGCCCAGGTGACATTGGTACACAGGTCTGAAAAATTTCGTGCCCACGACGACAGTGTCAAAAAATTGTACCAGACCAATGCTCGTGTTTTGCTCAACACCGAAATCACTTCGTTTAACGGAAACGGCAAATTACAATCGGCGACCATTTTAAACAATGAAACCTCCGAAACCGAATTGTTGGCGATAGATTCTGCACTCATAATGTTCGGATTTAACAGCTCCCTGGGCCGCATGAAAGAATGGGGCCTCCAAACCAAGGGCGACTGTATTGTTGTCAACGATCGCATGGAAACCAGCATCCCTGGAATTTACGCAGCGGGCGATATTACCGATTATTCTGGCAAATTAAAGTTGATTGTTACTGGATTTTCCGAAGCCGCCATTGCTGCAAATTTCGCAAAAAGCTACATCAATCCTAAAGAAAAAAGTCAGCCTATGCATTCTACTACTATTATGGAACTCAAGGAAAAACGCGAAGCACGGGCTGCAAAAGTTTAACGTTTTTTAGGTATTTTTGTTAGAACATAAGCTGCTTTGATTGGAGCTTGCGATGGTTTTTTTGAATCTTGAAAACGTTCTTGCCGGCGCTTTCTCATTTCTTGATACATTGGCAACATGAGTAAAATTTTACGATCAATTTTTGCATTAATTTCTGCACTAAAATCTTGAATGTGCCATCCAAAAATGAGAGGCCGGTTCCAAACACTCGCCACAAGTCTGAGGTCAGAATTGCGTTTTGCAGGTTCGCCTTCTACTGCACTTCCGTCCAAGGTAGCGGAATCAACGAGATCCGAAGCCCCAGGCGCAGCAGTGGGGGCTCCTTTTTTCCTAAGCACCCGCCAAGAATCAACACCTGGCACACTTAAAAAATTTTTAACATAGGTCAATCCGGGTTCGACCGTGTCTTGTCCGTCAGCATTGAGTTGATCTATGGTGCCCTGAATATTGTGAATATCTACTGCGCCATATTCTGTTAATTTTGAAAACCACCATATGCCTTTATACGGCGTAATGCGCACTAATATGTTTGTCATTGAAACTGCGCTGTCTTGTTTGTCTAAGATTTCGTATATATCCCTATCAAGGTCTGCTTTGATTGCACCTTGCGTAGAATTTACTTCTATAGAAGCGAAAAGCCCGCGTTGCCCATCATATAAAAAGCTTTTTGAGAGAGCTTTGTTCATACAAACATAGCCCCAGAGTTCGTTAAAAAAATGCGGAGCATCTTTGTTTTTTAAATGATATTCTGCCGCTGATTCATTTGCATCACAGAATTGAATTTTTGTATATTAGAGTCCAAATTTTTTATTCTCAGGCTTTAAAAATCCTTCTTGAGCATTGCGCATAGCGGCCAAATTATTATGAGTCGCAACTTGCGCTGTTTCCTTTTTTTTAAGACATGAAACCAAAGGTGTCACAGAATATATTATTGCAATTATCGGTAAAAATTTAAGACTTTTCATTCTGGAATAATCTTTCTCTTTAAGTGGACACTCCATAAGTTTAGTTCAATGGCGTGAGTCTTTGAACTTTTTATCGATTTGCACTGACATGAGGCAGTTTTTTCCCGTGAGCAATGCCAGGCACTTTTTTAAGTGCATAAAATACCCCGGAAAATCATTGATTTAAAAAAGTTGACACTCTTTATTGGGTATCATCTTTTTTAGATACCCGACTTTCTTGACAGACTCATTTGCTTTGGCTATACCTGATATACGACCTGTTGATGAGGAACTCGGCCCACAGAAATTGGTTGTATCTGGTAATTGTTTAGCGGTTTTTAACTTGCAATATTTTTTGCACAAAAGGGAGGTTTCCATGCTTCGTAATGTACTCACTGCTTCGGCATTGGCTCTTGTTTCCGCTTCTGCTCTTGCTCAAACAGGCACAATCCAATGGAATGCTGCTCAAGCAGTCAGCAATGGCCAAGCTCAATACAGCGACGGCCGCACAAGCGCTATCTGCGCTCCTGGCACAGTTAACTTCATCGCAAACGGCGACACCGTTTCGGTATTGTTTCAAGACAACTCCATTGCACTTGGCGACTACACACGCGGTGGACTTTCTACATGTAATATCGTAATTCCTGCGCGCATTGCTAAAGGCTATTACATCGCTCAATTGACTCAACAAATGTACTACGGCGTTGTTAAAACTGCTGGAGCTGAAGCAAAAGTTAACTTGACTTCATTCCTTGCTGGTTTCCAAACTCCTGATTCTTTCGGACTTGAGCTCTATTTCCCTCGCGGAACAGCTTACAATATCCCTTCAGGCGTTAAGACAACTTCAAGCGACTGGTCTGTCAGCGCACGTCCTCGTATGTGCCGCGGTTCTGGCAGCTTCCCTGTAAATTACAAGGCTCGCATTGCAATTTCAGGTGTTAAAGACACTGTTAATGACGCTCTCGTATTAAACGTAGACGGCATGGACATTCGCTTTGAATCCACAGTTGTTTGGGCTCAATGCAACTTGCCCCAGTAATTGGCAAATTGTGGGCCTAAAATGCCCCTTTGTTGAATTCCAAAATTCGTAAGAATTTAGTTTTTGACAAAAATGAAGAACTATTCTTTGAATACAACTTCATTTGTACCCCTGAAATGGTCTGGTGATTTCTCGCGTTGCCTTTTTGGGCGTGCCCGAGAAATATTTTCGGTGCACTGAACGAGCCAAGAAAAAATATTTTGGCCGCTCGTGCGCCTTTTTTTTTGATTTCATTTAAAAGTGAAGCGCTCACTGTTTGTGCGCCACCAGTAGAGAATCTTCACTTCTAGATAGGAAAGAGAGATTTCAGATGAAAACTCACAATGCATCAGCCACAGCTCGTTTTGGCAAAGTTTTTTTGAATAAGCGAATTTTAGTCGCAGCAATTATAGGCGCCACTGCCACCGCATGTGGAACCGAAGCGCAAGCCGCTGAGCCACCCAAAAGTGCCGCTGTTACGGCTCCTGCAGTGGCTCCTGCAGTGGCTCCCGCAGAGGCCACACCAGCAGTTCCCCCTGCTTTTTTAGCACAGTGGCAAGCCAGGGGCTCAGGATGCAAGGGCGGCTTTAATAGTGACGGAACAGCCGCAGACAAGGCCGATGTCGAACTTAGCATGCCCACCGAAAAAGAAATCAAAGATGCAAAAGTTGTCAGCTTTGCTTTAAAAGTACCAGCATACAAACTCGATTCCGAAAATGGAAATCCTAAAAAATCGATTAATTTTGCGCGCCAATGCTCGTTTCGCATTGCTTTAAATGCACCAGCCAACAAAAAAGTTGTCGGGTTTAGAGCGACCACCGCCGTGAGTATTTCTAAAGGCAAAGACGTTGACCTCACTGTGGCCGAAGAACTCAAATTTGGCGAAAAAACAGTTGCCAATGTGTTAATTAAAATTGCTCCCACAGAAGAAGTCAAAGCGCGCAGCCATGCAATATCTTTGTCTTCTAAAGACGGTACTGTTACAACTGCATCTATAAAAGACCTATGCGGTTTGCAAACTTTAGTTGGAATTGATTCCACACTGCTGGCTATTCGCAAAGACAATTCAAATTTTGTGAATATTGGTTTTGAAGGCGCCAAAGAAATTCGATTTGAAGTCGAATTAGCCGATTGTCCTGCACAAATTAAGAAATGATAAATTAAATTGAGATTTAAAATTATTTAATTTAAAATACCATTATAAGTTAGCAACCGAACAACCGAACTGTATTTAAAAATCAAGACCTCCCAATGGGAAGTCTTTTTATGCCTTAAAAGACATTTAGTACCAAGATTTAAAACTCAGAAACCAAATCCACGGCTGCATTTAGTAATGAGCTTTAAAGGATTAGGGCAGCGTTTGATTTCAGGTGCGAAATTAACTGTAGTGTCGGCGCCATCAATTGCAGTCATGAGAAATTGATCGGCAGAAGATCTGCGGCCGTATGCCAAAAGTTGAAACTTAAAATCAACTTCTAGGGTTGTGATTGTGCTCGCAACACACTGAACACACATTTTGGCATCAGTATCTGCCAAAAACTGAGTGTTAGAGCGCACAAACGACGGAATATTTGTTTCTTGCGCGCCAATGGGCAAATTAATTTGGCTCAAAGGAATTTCTTTTTGGAAAAAGTACATATTTGTGCTGTATCCGCCAGATGAACCAGCATTTTTAACAACGCCACCATAAATGGTTTGGTTGATGGTCGAAACATAATAACCACGAGGAATAACAACGCGGGCTTCAACATTACAGCTCATGTCCGAAGAATTTCCGCCCACGTTTTGTGGCAACAAGATTCCAACGGAATCGAATAAAAACGAAGCAATACCTGTTTCGTTCTGAATGAATTGCACATTATTAGGTTTAGCGGGGTCGGCAGGATTGTTGTATTGGCAAGGAGTTCCGTTGCCACCGCCCACTGCACGCCATTGTTTAAATTGAAGTTGTTGTGCTTGCGCCGTTGCGCCAGCCAAAGTTGCAATACTCAAGAAACCAGTTGCCAAAATTTTTGTTGTAGACATAGATACTCCCTCGAAATTGTTGAAAAAACACATCCAATACAAGGGTTGTAGTCACAGATACAGCAAATTTCAAGTGTTTATTTTGATATTTTGGACACCAGTGCGCATTTTAAAAATGGAGAGAGAATTATTTTTCAGATGCAAAATTAACCGTAGTTACTCACAGATCCCAAAAGAAACAATGAATTACTTTAAAAAAAAGCCTATTTATTCGCAAGCCATATAATTGGTTTGTCCTGCGTGAGTCACTTCAAAAGCGTCTTCGCTCGGAAAATACTGCACTGCTACTGGTGCGTTAGTGTACGTAGTTCCTGTCCAGATAAATTGCGATTCACGGTCTAAACGTGGGCTTTGATAATCACAACGACTGTCAAATGGCAAACATGTCACACCGGTTTGCTTGATTTCGATTTCTAGACGAAATCGATCCCCTGAAGTGGAAACCGTATATTTTATAGTATTAGAACCCATTTCGCGCTCGTAGACGCAAAATTTAACAGGCATAGCGGCAGCAAAAGAAGAATGAGAAAATAAAGCAAATGCACCTAAAAATAAAGTTAAATTTCTTAATTTCATAAAACCCTCTTCACCAATTACAGATTAGAGCCTCAATAAACCCTGAAACTCTTCAAGGAGTGCGACTTCAAAAATATCCTTACAAGGTAAAGGCATAAATTGCAATTGCAGGCCGCGAATAAACTTGTATTTTCTTGCTTAAACCTGATTTCCGTTTGTAAGATTTCATTCTACCTCCATGCAATTCAATATAATCTGTATTGCCGGCAAAGACTTTTAATTTAATATTTTAAAGGAATTTTTAAACGCGATTATGGTAACCGCTATTTTTATTTGCAAATAGGTAAAAATTAAAACACTACATCTTTGAGGACATTAAATTCAGGAGTTCAAGTGGCTCGTGTTTTCCTAGGAGAAACTTAAACAGAATTAATTACATGGAATTAAGGTTTTATATTTGACATGAGTGATTTGAAATCCCTGAATGCCAGCATAATACTTAAGAACAAATTGGCTGCCAGATTCTGTAAATCTGCCCCATTTATTTTCTCCCATGTCATTTAAATGAGGAGTTTGAACAGAACATTTCCAAGCATCCGGAAAACATGATGATCCATTTTATTCAACTCGTATATCAAGAATAAATTGACCCAAACCAGAAAGAATGACATATTTAATGGTGTTTGACCCCAGAAATCGTCGGCCTTCAAAGGTATTTACTGGTCACGGACCTGCATGCAGTTTCTGCCTTGACATCACCAATACTGAAGACAACAAAAATAAAAACTTTAAATTCGCAGGTTACCCTTCAAAAATATTACAAAATGGCTTCAATTGCTTTTGAAATTGCCACGATTTCACCCTGTAAAACAAAAAGCTCCGCAGGTAAAGACCTCATATTGTAATGGCTCGCCATTGATCTGCAATAGGCACCTGCTTCAAAAAAACCTAAAATATCGCCCACATCAATTTTTTCATGGCGCATTTCTTTGGCTAAAACATCGCCACTTTCGCATACAGGGCCTACAACTGAATAATTAAGAAGTTCGTGCTCCGGTGAATTTGTAGATTTCTTTTCATTACTGTCAGAAATTCTGGCACAAAAATGCTTTGCTCCATAAATAGAAGGTCGCGGAAAATCATTCATTCCAGCATCGACGTATGCAAAATTCAATCCTGCCCCATTGTTTTTTTCGTACATCACTTGCGTAATTAAAACAGTAGAACTGGCCACAACACTGCGCCCAGGTTCTAAGTTAACAGAAAGTTTTTCTAAGTTTGTTCCCCAAATTGGTTTTATTTTTTCAAAAAATACTGAATTAGTTGTTATTGCAGATTTTAATGTTTTACATAAAAAATTAACGTGATTTAAAATATCGGTGTTGTCTGCCGGAGCGCCATTAAAACCAATGCCCAGGCCACCGCCTAAATCGAGGTGATGAATTTTGCATCCTTCTTGATGCAAAAAATCGACACACTCTAACAATTTTAAAATAACCGCATTAAAAACTTCAGTGCCCTGCAGTTGCGAACCTATGTGCACATGCACACCTTGCAATGGCTTAAGGTAACACTGCCAATTAGGAACGCGTTTTTTCTGTCCCGACGCCCACTCTTTTAAATGTTCTATAAAAATTCCAAATTTCGAATCGAGAGCTCCGGTACGTAAATGCGGATGCGTCGCAATATCGACACAAGGGTTAAGGCGCAACGCTACTTTAAGTGTGCAATTTTTTCCAGACTCATTGTGTTCATAAGCTTTGTCGAGCACTCGCGTGAGCTCAGCCGTGTGCTCCACATTTAATATACCTACGCCGCATTCAAAGGCTGCATCAATTTCTGCAGTGGTTTTGCCAACACCTGCAAAACAAATTTTTTCTGGTTTTGCTCCAGCACGCAATGCTGCCTTGAGTTCACCACCCGAAACTATGTCTAGCCCTGCCCCTGCATTTAAAATTGTTTTTAAAAGAGTGGGCGCCGAGTTGGCTTTCATGGCGTAGAAAACAGTTCCCAACTCAAAATGCGCATTTAATGCTTTACGATATGCCTCTACTCTTTGCGCTACAGCAGACAACGAAGTCACATAAAAAGGAGTGGGCACTAGTGTCAATAATTTTTGCAGGCCTACGCCTTCCACACTAAAATGTTTTTCTGCAGCAGCTTGTTCTTGATTTTGAAGCAAATGAGAAGGCATTTGAATAAAGGATCGTGACATGTGTTTCTCCTGAGCACGCAGCAACTCTTTAACGTCAATTCACATTTAAACACATTAGCCTAAACCTTGACTCCAGACGAACTTTTGAGAACATGTGCCCCTAAAGCAAAAAGGGAACGCAAATGAACGTTGAGGCAATGGGTCCCGTTTTTAAATTCGGCGGCACAAGCATGGGGTCACTGGAACGCATTGTGCACGTTGCAGAACTCTGCGCACGCTTGCGCCCTGCAGCCGTAGTGGTTTCGGCAATGGCCGGCGACACAAATCGGCTTGTTACCTTAGCAAAGGCGCTTTCGCAACGTACCGACGTGGCAGAATACGATTTACTCGTTGCCAGCGGCGAACAAGTGAGCGTAGCACTCCTTTCATTGGCATTGCGCGAGCGTGGAATTATTCCTGCGCCCATGTTGGCACCCCATGCGGGAATAGTCACAGATTCGCATTTTTCACGGGCTCAAATTGTGAGCATCGATAAAAATAGAATATTAAAACATATTAATGCCGGAGAAATGCCTATTATTGCTGGGTTTCAAGGAATCACGGACGAAGGGCAATTTACTTCTCTGGGCCGTGGCGGCTCCGACACTTCTGCAGTTGCCATAGCAGCAGGCATTGGCACCAGCGAATGCGTCATTTACACCGACGTCGATGGCGTTTACACCACCGACCCGCGAATTTTTCCGAGGGCTCGCATTATTCCGCAAATAAACACCGAAGAAATGCTCGAAATGGCCAGCCAAGGTGCAAAAATATTACACATTCGTAGTGTGCAGTTAGCCGCCAAATGGGGAATACGACTGCGGGTGCGAAACACTTTTTCAGAACACGAAGGAACAATAATGAGTTCAGATTGTGAATCTATTGAAGGAGAAATTGTCACAGGAATTGCTGCCACATCACAAGAATCTCTGGTTCAAATTGGCCCACTTCCGCAAAATATAGACACATTGGCCCGCGTGTTTACTTGTTTGGCGGAGCATAGTATTAATGTTGATATTATCACTCAAAACTTCGAGGAACATGGAATTTCGGTCAATTTTACCATTGTTGAAACCGATGTTTTGCTGGCGCAAAAAATACTCTCCGAAGCCTTTCCTAATGTTCCATTAAAAATAAGAAACGACGTTGCAAAAGTATCTATTGTTGGCGTAGGTATGCGCACCCACGCCGGAGTGGCCGCCACAATGTTTAAAGTATTGGCACGCGAAAAGATTGAAATTCATTTGGTGGCCACTAGCGAAATCAAAGTGGCCTGTTTAGTGTTACGCTCACAACTCAATGCTGCAGTTTGCGCATTGCACTCCGAATTTATTAAGGAAGACACCCATGCAAAAAGCGAATAATTTACACCGATTCGATACCGATGGCGCTGGCGACACCACTGCCGGAATTTTTGGCCTGCCATTCGATCAAGTAGAATCGAACATCGTGATTATTCCCGTGCCATGGGAAGCCACAACAAGCTACGGCCGCGGCACCGCTAAGGGCCCCCAGGCTGTATTTAATGCAAGCCCGCAGCTTGATTTATTCGATGCTTCTTTGGGTCAATTTGGGCTTCCCCGGCCTTGGGAATATGGCATTTATATGTTGCCCATGAGTCCGTTTCTCAAAAAATTAAATAAAATGGCATGCGAAAAATCGCTTCCTATTATCGAACAAGGTGGCGAAATTGGCGACGACCCCAAGTTGCTAAAAGCACTGCAAGTGGTCAATCAGGCTTCACACGAAGTCAATTTATGGGTAGCTTCGCACACAAAAGAGTTGTTAGATGAAGGTAAAATTGTTGGAATATTGGGCGGCGATCACAGCTGCCCCTTTGGTGCCATTCAAGAAATTGCCGAAAGGCACCCGGGCCTCGGAATTTTACACATCGATGCCCACGCCGATTTGCGCTTGAGTTACGAAGGTTTTGAGCACTCCCACGCAAGTATTATGAACAATGTTGTTCATAAAATTAAAAATGTTGGAAAAATTGTTCAAGTGGGAATCAGAGATTTTTGCGATTCCGAATATGAGTTGAGCCAAAAACACCCCAAAATAAAAACTTTTTTCGACTTTCAATTGCACGATGCTTTACATGAAGGTAAATCGTGGAATACCATTTGCGACGAAATCATCGCCGAACTGCCTAAAACAGTGTACATCTCATTTGATATTGATGGCCTCGACCCTGCCCTTTGCCCGCACACGGGCACGCCCGTACCGGGTGGTCAATCGTATCCGCAAATTTTGACTTTAATGCAAAGACTGTCTGTTTCTGGCAGAAGAATTGTAGGCTTCGACCTTTGTGAAGTGGCTCCAGCAGCGCAAAAAAGCAACGAATGGGATGGCAACGTGGGCGCGCGTCTTTTATACAAGCTTTGCGGCACAGCGTTACTTTCGCATGTTTATGACAAGAAAAATAAGAATTCTAAAAAGTAATTTAACAATTTTAAAAAATATAAAAAAACACTTGTTAGCTTAATGTTTCCGATTAAATAAATTACTTTTATTGCCGTTGAACGTTTTTATTTTTCTCCCCAAAATCAAATTCTAGACAGACATGTCCTCAAGTTCCATCGCATTTGCTCCGAACACATGCCTAAGACATACGGTTAGAGGACGCCCATGCTTTCGGACACGGCAATAAAATCTTATTTTTTAGATGGATTTCACATGCAGGTTTTTACACCTGCTGTGATTAAACACAAAAATATAAAAATATTTTTTGCCCATGCCACTGGCATTGCTGCCCCCACTTACAAATCTTTTTTAAAAAACTGGGCCCAAGCCTGGGGAATTGAAATTCACACCTACGACATGCGTGGCTTTGGCCTCACCCGCGAAAACTCTGCACAAAGCTACCTCGACTTTGGGCGCAAAGATTTAATGTCTGCACTTGAATACGACCACGAACAACTTTATTGGCATTTAAGAGGCCAAAATAACGCCGTTCAATGGATATTTGCTGGGCATAGCCTCGGCGGCTGGATGTCACTGTTTGCAGCGGCACACTGCCATGTGCGCGAAGTTATTTTATTCGACATTGCTTTGTTACGTTTGCCGCAAGCTTCGCTTTGGGCTGCTGCGTGTTTAACGGGGCAAAGGCATTTGCACACCCTTGCAAAACATGCACGGCGCCGTAAAAAAACATTTAAATCCGTAGCCGACATGGCAAGGCTTTTTGGCAGAATGCCGTTTTTTAAAAATTGGCCAAAGGCTCGCATTCAAGATTATATCGATGCCAATTACGAAGCTCGCGCCGATGGCGTGCATTTGCGCCACGAACCCCATTGGGAAGCAGATGTGTTCGAAAGTCAGCCAACGTCTATGTCTGTTTCATTATTGAAAATAGAACAAGGCGTACGAAAAAGTGTTAATATAAATATTATATTAGGCTCCGAAAGCAAAGTGTCGCATTCCCAAGCAGGCGTGTATTTAAAAAAATTCTTTGACAACACCGCTTGGATGTTTTTGCCCGACGCCGGCCATATGCTTACTTTTGAAAAAGAAGAAGCGCTTATTCACATGCTCGAAGCAATTAAAAATAAAATCATTCCCGCAGAGCAAATTGAATACAATGATGATTTAAAAATTGCGGGGTAGCGAAGCGGCAAAGCTTAAATGTTGAGTTGTACTCTTGAATTTAACACCTCCAAGAAAATTTTGCGCCATTTCAAGAATTTGTGTTGCCTGGTGGAAGCAAATTAATTACACACACACATCTGGATCGCACCGCATAAAGCTGTGCCGAACTCGAAACCGCTCTCTTTCAAATGAGCGCAAAAAATATCCCACTGCTTTGACCTTTCTAGAGAAGAATTAGGAGAGTAATAATGGCTCGAACGCTGAATGCAATTCTTATTTGTGGAATTATCGGATCTATCCTTTTGGCATGGATGTCGCCTGCAGTCATCTCGGTGCTGTTTACTCCGCCTGTGAGCTTCGGCACCAACTGCGAACCTGCCGCCGATTGGGCGATGCAGAAAATGATTCGCTCCCAGATTTTTGGATTAATTTGTGGGGCCATAGTTGGCGCATCTATAACTTGGTGGCTGAAAAAAAAAAGAAGTCTAAAGCAGGCGTAGCTGAAAAGATGGGTTACTAATGAAAACGCACAATTTGGCTTAAAAAAAAATTACTCCTTCAATATCGCCAGTTATGAGAGAGTTTTTCTCGGAATTATCTCCTTTTAGTGCGATCTCTGCCATGTTGTTAGTCGCGTCTAAAATTCTAGAGTCAGAAATGCCAACTGGCTATGCACAAAGACCAAAGTATTTCACGTTAGTATCGGCACGACTGTCAGATAGAGCCTTCTAGCTTCCGCCCGACCAACTTCCTAAGGCGATTAAAACATGATCTTGATAATGCGACACTTGCTTTTGGGTCCAAAAATGCAAGTCCATCATAAAAGCAGTGAATTCTGACTGGTTTACAAGTATAACAGCTGATTGAACTAACACGCCTGCGGCGCGAGGTTTGAAGAAGACCGTACCAATAGCACTTGTTGCATTCCATGGCAAAAAAATTAAATACCCATCGAATTCAGTTCATTATTATGACTAAATATTCATACCTCATCTCATTTTATTTAAATTAAAACCGATATTACTACTGATATATAAAGGAGTAATATATGACAATAATAGATCTAGTGGCTATAAATAATCAAGT
>JAYTOT010000276.1:0-19407 GCA_043747645.1 Pseudomonadota bacterium
AACTGTAATGATGTTTTCAGAAACGATTTTCCAGTTGCATTGGTTATGTGCGATTTCTAAATAAGTTTTTCCC
The DNA here is from genome assembly GCA_043747645.1 of Pseudomonadota bacterium. Classification (GTDB taxonomy): domain Bacteria; phylum Bdellovibrionota_B; class Oligoflexia; order Silvanigrellales; family Silvanigrellaceae; genus JAYTOT01. Next base: position 74 of record JAYTOT010000276.1, read on the forward strand.
CAGAGCTTAGGACCCGCTGCCGCAATGCTATCTAAAAATTGCGAAATTATTTCGCATTGGGTAAATCCAAGATTTTTTTCAACTTCAAACGAAGGTGTTTTGCCATTCGCATCAATGTTTAGGAGTGATGGCGGAGGGTTTTCTGTGCTTATTTTTTCAATCGAAACTTTTTCTAGTCCAATCTCTCTGAGTTTAAGTGAGATATTTACACCTTGAGAAAACGGACAATCGTGAGTCATAAACAGGCGCATGGAAATCTCCTGTCAAAGTGTCAGGGGCAGTGGGGAACAATCTGCCGCGGGCGCTATGAGTTGAAATCCGAAGAGTAATGCAAAGTTTCGAAAAAAAGAATCCCTGTAGAGGTCTGACGTGGTTGTTTGGAATTATATACTCCTCTATTTAAGCCTGTATTTATCCTTTGTAATTGGAGTTATTTGCCAATTTGTATTTTTATTATTGCCTGTGACCCTAAGAAACTGGGACGACGATTTACTCAATGTTCTCACCTACGTCAGCTTCCAACTTTTAGCAGCTTGCTTTCTGTTTGTCGGGTTTCCTTCGCTTTTTGGCTTGTATCGCGTGAATAACGGGCTCGCTTTGGGTATAATGGGCATAGTATTTATGCTTGGTTGGTTAAGAGCTTTTCGTATTATTCCTTTGGAATTTACTTATCCAATTGTACGCGCACCGGCCCAAATGATTAAATTAAGTTTTCAAGAGTTTAATGATATTGTACGCTTGCGGCAAATTGCTGATTTCGTGCGAGTTGAAAAAGAAGCGGGGCGCCGCGTCGGAAATTTGAAAGAACGCCTATTAAGGAAGCGCGCGGAGCGCCAAGAAGACTAACCAGAGGCCTAGCGGGAGCACGAGTTATGCTCCTCCTTGACACATTATATTTTTAAGCCTTGCGGGCGTTGCAATTTTTTAAGTTTGTTTGTATCACTGGCCACCACAGGTTTGGCACGTTAGTGCAATATTGGTAAATTCCCTGTTTCAATCATTCTTCGCCCGGAGGATCACGCGGTGGCTAAGGAAAAATTTGAGCGCAATAAGCCTCATATGAATATCGGTACCATTGGTCACGTTGACCATGGTAAAACCACTCTTACGGCAGCTATTTCATCTGTCCTTGGTAAGGCGTTCGGAAAGAACGTTACCAAGTTTGATGAAATCGACAAAGCGCCAGAAGAAAAAGCGCGTGGTATTACAATCAACGCGTCACACATCGAATACGAAACTGCAAATCGTCACTATGCGCATGTGGACTGTCCCGGACACGCCGACTATGTTAAAAACATGATCACCGGTGCTGCTCAAATGGACGGCGCAATTCTCGTAGTTGCGGCGACTGACGGTCCGATGCCTCAAACTCGTGAGCACATTTTGCTCGCTCGTCAGGTTGGCGTTCCTTACATCACTGTTTTCTTAAACAAGTGTGACATCGCAGACCCTGATCTCCTTGAACTAGTAGAAATGGAAGTTCGCGAACTTCTTGAAAAATACAAGTTTCCTGGCGAAATTACCCCAATCATCCGTGGTGCTGCTCTTGGCGCATTGCAAAATGGTTCTGGCGAACGCAGCAACGAAGCTTCTAAGTGCATTTTTGAACTTATGGACGCCGTTGATGTTTACATTAAAGAACCTGCTCGTCCTATCGACAAGCCATTCTTGATGCCTATTGAAGACGTTTTCTCAATCTCGGGCCGTGGTACAGTTGTTACTGGTCGAATTGAGCAAGGCATTTGTAAAGTTGGCGAAGAAATCGAAATCATCGGCATCCGTCCTACTACAAAAACAACTTGTACAGGCGTTGAAATGTTCCGTAAGCTTCTTGACCAAGGTCAAGCTGGCGACAACGTCGGCGTTCTTCTCCGTGGTACAAAGCGTGAAGACGTTGAGCGCGGCCAAGTATTGGCTAAGCCCGGCTCTATCAAGCCTTTCAAGAAATTCACAGGAATGGTTTACGTATTGTCTAAAGATGAAGGCGGCCGTCACAAGCCCTTCTTCAAAGGCTACCGTCCTCAATTCTACTTCCGTACCACAGACGTTACAGGTGTTGTTGAACTTCCTGAAAGCGTTGAAATGGTTATGCCTGGCGACAACGTTGAAATCTTTGTTGATCTCATTTCGCCCGTTGCAATGGAACCAGGCCTCAGCTTCGCTATTCGCGAAGGCGGCCGTACAGTTGGTTCGGGTACAGTTTCTACTTGCGTAAGCTGAGTTGGCACTTTACTAACACAGAGTCGAGTATTTTTGATTCAGTTGAATTTTAGTCGACTTAAAGATATATAAATAAGAGGAACTCAAAGTTTAGTGACTTTGGGTTCCTCTTATTTATTTCGAATTTTTTTTGAGAAGAATCAACTAGGATATTTAAAAATGAATCGAATTTGGTCCAAAAGTAAAATATTTCTGATGAGTTCACTTATCATGTTTTATTCTGCATGCGATGCAGCAAAGTCTATAAAACAAAACGATTCTCCTCGTGTTGCTGGAGACCTTGCGGCTTCGGACCTTCCATGTCCGCGCGAGCAAATCACCGTAAAATTACTCCCTCTGAGGCCCGCATTTTGCGGTTGGCACGGAAATGAAATTTACGAAGCAAGTGGATGTGCAAAATCTAAATTTTACCGTTGTAGAGGTTCTAAGAGTTTTTCCGAATCCTGTGATACTTTTGACGCGAAGGAGCCTACTGTAAAAGATGGGGAACCTTGTAAATCTGGATTTTAAAATATCTTCAAGTCTGTTTTTTAATTGTTATATTGGTTGAAATAAAAGCCCAGTTTTTTGCGCATTTCAGGCGGTAATTCGGGCAGCACAGATCTTGGAATGAGGAAAGTAGACAGATTAGAAAGGTCGCTGAATATTTTGTATTTTTCTGCCGTGGCTCGCAAATAGTTGTGCCCCGAAGATCCCCCGGTTCCCATCTTGGTGCCAATCATACGGTGCACCATATGTGCGTGCTGGCTGCGCCAAGTCTGAAAAAGTTCATCCATATCGATGAGCAATGTGAGAAGCCTAAATGGCAAATGCAATATAGGTTGATCGCGGTACAAATTGATAAAAAGTGCAGCATTTGTGGCTCTAAAACTGAGTCTGCATGCGCCAGCTTCAATGAGTTTCTGATGCATTTTTTCATCAAATAAAGCTTCAAAATGTTGCTCAGTTTTTAGTATTTCATCGCGTTGTTTTGCGCGAACTTCTGCAGTTGCTTGGGTGTTGGCATCTACAAATGCTCTGTCATCCGCAAAGCGGCGGTTTACTGCGCCCCGGTAACTTTCCCAAAAGTTAAATCCGTCTAATTCTAAAAAAGGGATGCGTTCGAGCCATTTGTCTACGAGGTCAAACAAGGAAGGAGATTCTTCGGCGGCTTTGAGTGCAGCCGCATCTTCCGGTGAAAAACTTATGGCGTAGGGGTTTTGGCTGTACTGAACCCGTGCATCTCGTTTGAGTCCGAGGCCGATTTCCAGCAACCGAAATTGAACACTTTGAAATCCTGATGCGGGAATAAGGCAATCTCTGAACTCCAAAAAATCAAGGGGAGTCATGGTTTCAAGAATGCGCAGATGTTCAATCAAAACTTTCTGAATAACAGTGATTCGTGAAATTCTAGAAACTGCAATTCCAATATTTTTTTCATCGACAGTCTGATTTCTGAAGATATTAAAAACATCAGAGAGCTCATGTAAAATTTGCTTAAACCACAGCTCGTGGGCTTGGTGGACAATAATAAAGAGCATTTCGTCGTGGGCAGCTTTTTCGTCTGGTCCGCAACTGCGAGGAAGTTGAATGGACAGGAGTTGGTCCAGTCGTAAATAGTCCGCATAGTGAGTGGGTTTCATATTGGACGTATGCCTTCCTTGAAATTTTGTTTTTGAATTGAAATAAAGTTCAAAAAAAAGTCGCCCTTGAATGTCATTTCAAGAGACGACGTTTGTGTATCACGAAGTTATGGAGAGGCTGAAATGTCTGTCACAGTTGATGAATGTGCAAAAGAGTTGAGCAAAAAAAACCTTAAGCTTCTTTGATTTTTTCAACTTTACTGAATTCAATTTCAACTGGAGTAGGGCGCCCAAACACCGAAATAAGGAGGCGCAATTTACTTTTATCGGCTTTAACTTCATCGATATCGCCAACAAAGTTAGTGAACGGACCGTCGATAACTTTAACTTTCTCGCCTTTTTCAAACACGGTTTTAGGCCGCGCAGCAATTTCTTTTGCCACATGAACAGCACGATTTATAACGCGATCGATTTCTTCATCTGGCACAGGTGGAGGAGTTTTATTATGACTCGCGCCAATAAAGGTTGAAATTTTAGGTGTGTCTTTTACGCAGTGATAAGCAGGTTCTGTCATTTCCATTTGTATGAAAATATAACCTGGCATCATTTTTTGTTCGACAAATTTCTTTTTGCCTTTTTCGTCGATGCGTTCAATGGTTTGAGTAGGAATAATGATTTGACCAAAGAAGTCTTTGAGATTCATTTTTTTAATGCGCTCTTCGAGTACGCCTTTGGCTTTTTTTTCCATACCAGACTGAGTCATAATGGCATACCACTTAAACTTCTCGTTTATGGTGGGTTGTTCCGGTGCTGATTCTGGCACTGCTTCGGTGGCGGCTTGCATTTCTTCGGTCATTTGTCTTTATCCTTGTTGATTCTGCAAGTGCTTTTGATTTGCAGAAAGTGCCTTCGGTTTATGCAGCCGTTGACATAATTAGGTTTACAATTTTCAAGAACACAAAATCTGCTGTGAATAGAAAGGCTGAAGCTACGAGAACAAGTGCCACAACTACAACTGTAGCTTTGCGAGTGTCTTTCAGTTCTGACCACGAAACTCGTGTGAGTTCGTCGCCCACATCAACAACGTATTCTTTAAGTTTGTCGTTTGCAAATAAAATAAACACCGTGACAAGTGTCAAAGCTGAAGCAATGGCTTTATTCCAAAGATTAAAACTTGGATTCACAATAGAAAATCCAGAAGCACTTTGGGGAAGATAATGCTGTGCTAAGAACAGACCTAGGCTCGAATAAATGTACCAAAAATAAGCCGCAAAAAAGCCGTAAAACGCGAGTGCATAACGATATGCTGTATTTGAAACTTCATTTGACATAATAGACGGGCTCTCCCTAGAGGATAGAAGCAGTGGGTGGTGCTAACATAAGTGAATGGGTCACGGCAAGATTTTCGGGGTCAACAAGGTGGTCATGCGTTTGCTGCCGTCGCCGTGACCGTGGGTAGACGCTCGATAACTGGGCAAATTAATATTTTCATAGGTGTTCTCTCGAAAGATTGAAATGTTTTTGGGGTCGATGCCGGCACCGACAATTTCGCAAGCCGCCAAAAGTTGAAAATCGGGAAATATTTTGAGCTCATTTAATGAGTTTGTATTCTTTGGAAAAATTGCATTTGGCATATTTTTTTTGAATTTAACATCTGAGCAGTTATTCCAAATTGACTCAAGTTCTGAATTCCAATTGATGAATTTTTCTTTGGCTTTATTGAAATGATTGTGCAATAAATTTAACACATTTGAGCCGCATTCATATGATTTTCCAAATACAGCTGGTGAGATATGTACTTGTAGTTTTGGTAAAAAAACGCTCGAATTTAAGGCGCTTTTTTGATGTACTGCCTCGGCAATCATTTCTATGGCCTTCAAATGAATTCCGGCGCAAAATCCTTTCCATCCGGCGTGCACCAATGCGGTGATTTGACAGCCTGGTGAAATGTCGAGAAAGTAAGCCACGGCGAGGCAATCGGCGGTGCTTATACCTAATTGATATTCGCCGGAGGCATCAAATATGCCGTCTGCAATGCAAAGATTATTTAAATTTAATGGGAGTTGAAAATTATTTGCGGCAAGACAATTTTGAGTTGAAACTATTTTATTGGAATGCTCGGCTTTTACTCTCAAGCAATCTGGTGGCCAATGGCCAGAGATATTGTGCTCAATTTTAACATCAAAATTTGAACCAGCTAAAATTTTTTCAAAACTAGATTGAGTCCAAACAGGTTTAAAAAATGAATTAAACGCATCCGGAATGCCAACGGGTTCAGAATTTTGATTGTAAAGAAATTTCATAATCAGGGCGCTCTAATGTTTTAGCAACTAGAATGCCCTGAACTCGAAATGGAAACAACTGTCGTAAAGATTAAATTTCGTCGTCGTCGCCCACATAAATATTTTCTGCTTCTTCAAAATCTTCTTCTGCCGATTCTTCTGCTGCGGCAGTGTCGACTTGGGGTGACAATGCAGACAAGCAAACGCCTGTAGCAACTGCCACATTTAAAGAGTCAACTGTACCTGCGCCACCTGGAATTTTAACTCGCATATCGCTCTGGCGAGCAACTTCTAGGCGCACGCCTTTTCCTTCGTTGCCCATTACGAGTACGAAAGGGCGATCGCGGGTTACCGTGCTGAGTGGTGATGCTTCTTCAAGTGTAGTAGCAAGGGTCCAGGCACCAGCCGCTTTAAGTTGCTGAAGAGCACGTGAAATATTAACAACAGGAACGAGTTTTAACGAAAAAACACCGCCCGCTGAGGTTCGAACTACCAAAGGAGTGAGCTCGCTTTGACGGTCGGTCGCATACACAACAAATCGCACGTTAAAGTATGCGGCAGAGCGCAAAATTGCACCAAAATTGCGCGGGTCTTGAATTTGGTCAAGCACTAAACCAACGCATCCGCGTCCGCCATCTGCAACAAATGTGCGCACAATATTAAGCGCTTCAGTGATGTCTGATGTTGGTAAGTTAGGTGTTCTGAGGCAAATGCGTTGGTGATTTAAGGCGTCGTCTGGGTTAAGTGGCCATTCATCTTCTTCAGATTTATGCAGTTTGATTTTGAGGCCAAGTGCTTGAGATAAATCGACGCAGGGCTTTAATTGTAGTGGCACTTTTCCAGATTTATCATGGATAATGTGTAAGCTATATTTAGTGACATCAAGTTCGCCTGTGTGCGAAGTGAGGTCCGATAAAAATGCTTCTACGGGGCGACGTCCCCAAACTTGAAAGTCGCGGCCTGCGCCCTCGCGCTTAGCATCGCGTCCGCTGTCGCGGCCAAAATCACGTTTTGCAGGGCTTTCTGATGAGCGGCCCATGAGGCGTGAAACGGGGCGGGTGCGTTCTGTGCGTTCCAATTTAGCTTTTTCAAAACGCGGTGAGGCAAAGTCATCGCGTGCTGAATTTGTGCGTTCAAGAGGGGGTGCTTCGCGCGTTGGAGCTCCGCGGGATGGAGCCTCGTTGCGGCGAAACGATGGACGGGTGCTTTCTCGGCCTTCTGACCTAAAACTATCGGAGCGCGGTGCTCCAGAACGTGGCCCAGCAGAACGAGGTGAATCGGAACGTGGCCCAGCAGAGCGTGGTCCTGCTGAGCGTGGTCCTGCTGAGCGTGGTGCTTCAGATCGTGAGTCAGAACGTGCTTCTGCTGAAAGCGGTCCTGCGGAACGAGGAGCATCGGAACGTGAATCAGAACGTGGTCCTGTGGAACGAGGTGCTTCAGATCGTGAGTCAGAACGTGGCCCTGCGGAACGTGGCCCTGCGGAACGAGGAGCATCGGAATATGGCCTGCGAGCACGCGGTTCTTCAGAACGCGGCGCATCGTGGGAGCTGCGGGGTGCTGCGCTCCGGCGCTTTCCAGCATCTTTTGAGGGTGGGCGTGAACTAGAAGAACGTGAACGGACAGGCTTTTTCATGAAGATTCCTTAGAATGACAAAATCGCGGGGCGCTGAGTCCCCTAGAAAATACGAGACTTCAATTCTTACATTAGGCGGAAGTTGGTGAATGTTGCAAGTCCGAATTTTGTATGGTAGCACCGGGGCCTCAAAGACTGAATGAGGTTTTCAATGAAAAGAACGTTCCAACCAAGTAATCGAGTTCGTAAACGTAAACATGGCTTCCGCGCTCGCATGTCGAGCCCAGGCGGTCAAAATGTCATCAAGCGTCGCCGCGCTCGCGGTCGTGCACGATTGGCAGCTGGCGTTTACAAAAAATAATTTGAGCGCCCTTGGCTCATACATTTACTAAAGGTTTTCTTGCAAAGCCTTTGGTTTTCTGTTGTCTAAAATTATTTTTAAAATATGTTTTGCACCCGGGGCTAGTTTTCTTTATTGAAAAGCTGGCCTTTTGTTGCGTCTGCATCACTAAAATAAATATTGAATAGAGTTGAGGGATTATGAAAAATTACCTGATATGTTGCACTCTCCTAGTTGCACTATTTTCTTGCGGAAAAAAATCTTCTCAAAACTCAGGGGGCACACCCAATCCAGCAGATGGTACGGGTCCTAGTCTCAGCCGCGAAGATGCTTTGAATCAAATGAGTCCTGACCAAAGGGCAGCCTTAGAAAAATGGCAAGCTAGCCCCGAAAAAGATTGCAGTGCAGATGCCATTTTAAATGGTGCCACCACGGGTGAATACGTTGACTTAAATTTGATATCGTCGAAGCTGGAAAATAATTCCTTGGCTAAATTGCCTGACGGAAAATGGGCGATTCTTTCTCCGGGCACTCGGCCTGGAGGGCTACAAACAACAAAACATAACTCCGGCCAACAAGTAAATGGTCAATCAGTAAATAAAATGGATATTCAAACTCAACGCGACGGCGGAGTTTGTGAAGCTAAAATATTTGGTGCCACGGTTGCCAAAATTCAACTGGCCACTGGTATTTTATATTTCGCATTTGGAAGTGCTGATAAAAATACGGAAATTGTAGTTGATCGATTTGATAGCCAAAATCCTCGCCGCGCCGCTCAAGTTTTTACGAATATTGCAAACCCACTTTCAAGAGCATTTGATAGTCATTTTTTAGTTGCAAAACCTGCAGATCTTGAAAGCTTAGCTCAGTTTGTCAATATTAAAAAAGAAAAAATTAAGAATTTTCAAAGTTCTTCTGCTTTGGTTTTGCCTGCCCAAGAAAATTGGGCACCATTTGCATTCAGTGACCAATATTTGAGTATTAAAGGCGACTCTTCATTGGCGGGTGTTAGGTTTTTAGAGTCTACAACTTTTCAAATTGTAATGCCTGCTATGGCCTGGACACCCGAAAGCGCAAAAGTACTTTGGACTCTCCCTGTATTATATAGTGCAGAAAAAATGGGCACTTCTGGGTCTGTAAAATTTAAGTTGAATTCCGATAAAAATAATTTTCTTCCAGTTGTGCGTGAATCGAATAATAAAGACGCTATTTCTTGCTTAAAATCAAGACTCTTTGTCTTAAGAAACGAGGCTGAGCCTTTTCAGGTTTCGTTCGACAGTGCCGCAGGAAGTTGCTCAATATTACTCGAATCCAACTACGAAAACGCATTTTTACAAGATGATAAAGAGTTTCTTCCTAAGATGTTCAAAAATGTTTCCCCTCAAAGAAATATTTCATTAAATGGATGGGATTCTATCTTCGCATCTTTGCTTGAAAAAATTTGGGAATCGAAAGGCGCAGAACATATCGTAGAGAATGTTTCTACATCAGAAGTGAAGGGAGTTGATTTGCCGATAGCTTCAAAATTTCAGCAAAATGCAATTCTCGTTGAAGGCGCCTGGAAAAATTCTGGTGAATTGTTTAGACCCACACTCATTCAAAAAACGCGCTATTTGCCGAGTTCTTGGACCCTTCGGTTTTTTGAACAAGCGCCAGATTCAGTCGTCTTAAATAGAGTGTTTAAAGCCGCAGAGACTATTTCGACTGCTTTACCAGAAATTTCGAACGATATAATTTCTTCACAGGCTGAACTTCCCAATAAAATTCCAAAAGGAATTGAAAATCTTGAAAATATGAGCGCCGACTTTCTAAAAAATATTGCTGATTACCGAACAACTCTTAAATTATTTCAGTTAGATTCTGTTGGTGCTAAAAAATTCAGTGGCGTATTCAATCAACCTGTGACACAAAACGACTTGTCTCAATGGCAGGGGCATTTGAATACCATGTTAACTTTTCGCGAAAAAGAGCTAACATATGCAGCAAAAATAGATGGAACTCGTAAAGATTCTATACTTAAGGTAATGGAGCGAGGTGTTGAGGAAGGTTGGAGTGCAACTCAAACAGATCAGTATTTTTCTATGGCTGAAATTGCTGCTTTAAAGAGTAACTGTGCTTTTTGGACATCGCCAGTAGAAAGAATTGAATGTGCTGCAGGCGATAAAATGAGTTCAGCAAAAGGGAGCTTACTTGATTCCGCCTTTGAAGGCCGCTATGCAAAATTGGCCCCAATATTTGCCGAAATTTATAAAAAAGAGTCCACAGAATTCGACTTGAAAATCAAATTAGATAATTTTTGGGACCCTATTTGGAGAAATTGCAGCAACGAAATATTTAGTGAGCGCAGTTTGAAATTAGTTTCACTAGTAGATGCGATCAATGGAACAGCAGATTTCAGTCGAAAATATAAATTAGAAAATGAACTTTCTGATTTAATTGACGATTGTAATTGATTTTAGTCAGCTATAATTGATTTTAGTCAGCTATAATTGAATTTGAAAATAGCATGCAACAGATTTTAAATATAAATTTGAAAAATAATCTGCAATTAAAGGCAGATTATTTTTCTGTCTCAATGTGATAATTATCTGGAACTGAATTGCCAATGTGGCACATAGCACAAGCGGAAATACGATGGGCTGCGCCAAGGGGGCTGCGAATTCCTCCCGGGATATTTTCAGCCTTTTGCCATTGTTCTATAAGTCCAGCGGGTTGAGTCAGGTTTTCTCGCCATTGGGGAATCATGTTTTTCAGTGGCCAATTGCGTTCGTTTGCAAGGGCCTGAGCATCATCAAATGTGCGCTCCATCGCATTTAAATCTCCCAAATATGCATATGCCTCGGCTTGGGTGATGCGGGTGCCAATCACTTGGTACGGTGCAATACTGGTTTCGAGTTTGCAATAACCTTGATCAAAACAGGAATTAAAAGATTCAATTCCTTGCCGGACTATATTTTTATTTTTTGCTCCCATCATGTGAGCAACGGCGCCAATAGGCCCAGCTAAGCCATGTGCGCCATATTTTTCTTTCAATAGAATCATTTTTTTCGCTGCTTCGAGCCCCGATTTTTCGAGTCCCAATGCAAAATCTCCGAAATTTACCAACGCCCACTGAAATGCCTGGGCATTTGGTGAACGTGGTAATATTTTATTTGCATTTATTGAACTTGAAAATGCTGATAAAACTAGAGGGCTTTCGAATATATTAAATATCTGAGGTTTTTTGCTATACACGTGCAAATTTCCAAAAATACTGAGCATTTCAAATCGCCCGGCATTTGGAGACTTACTATTCCAGAGGTAGACATCTTTTTTATGCAGCCATTTCTGCATGCCAATCGTGTCTTCTGTGGCAATGAATCGCCAATATTCTTTCTCCAATGCTAAATCTGTGCCTGCATCTGATTTGCACAATGCATTTGGAATCATGAATTGACTCGAACATTGTATTGGTAAAGTAACAATGGGAGTTTCTAATGGATTTGTCGGCATATAAGAAGAATCGACAAACTGTTTTTCTGGCGCTTGAATCGCAAATTTTCTATAATCGGGTGTTTGACTCAGGGCCAAGGTAGAACAATATAAATTCAAAATACAAACGACAGAAAATATTTTCATCGTGGTGCCTTTATCGCAGCTTGTGCGGCAGCTAATATTGCAATGGGAATACGGAACGGTGAACAGCTCACATAATTCAGGCCGATGGAATGGCAAAAGTGAATCGATTGCGGATCGCCACCATGCTCGCCGCAAATGCCCAATTTAATGTCTGGATTTGTTTGTCTGCCTAAAGTGCAAGCCATTTTTACCAGCACACCAACACCGTCTTGATCAAGCACAGCAAAGGGATCTTCTGGTAGAATGTTTTCTTGCTTGTACACACGTAAAAACGGAGCGCTGTCGTCGCGACTGAAGCCAAACGTAGTTTGAGTCAAATCGTTCGTTCCAAAGCTAAAAAAGTCGGCGTATTTTGCGATGGAATCTGCCGTGATTGCTGCGCGTGGGATTTCGATCATGGTGCCGAATGGGATGTTAAAATCAACTGTTTTTCCGGCACGCTTGTATGCGTCCATAAATACTTTTCGGGCAACGGTTTCAAGCCTATCGCGCAGCCATTTGAGTTCCGATGCAAGACCCACTAATGGAATCATTATTTCGGGGCGCACGTCTTTGCCCGCGAGCCGTTGTTTAACGGTGGCTTCAACAATTGCTTGAACTTGCATTTCGTAAATTTCAGGATGGCTAATTCCTAATCTGCAGCCACGGTGACCCAACATGGGATTGGATTCATGCAATGCGCGACAGCGCGAATGAATTTCATCAGCCGAAAGGTGAATTTGATTGGCCAAATGGGCTATATCTTTATCTGTCTGAGGTAAGAATTCATGCAATGGAGGGTCGAGGAGGCGAATGGTGACTTCGTATCCTTCCATGGCAGCTAGAATTTCTTCAAAATCGTTGCGTTGAAAAGGTAACAATTTTGAGAGCGCTTCACTGCGTTCTGCAAGTGTGCGCGACAAAATCATTTGGCGTACAACTGGCAGGCGGTGTTCATCAAAAAACATGTGCTCTGTGCGGCAAAGACCTATACCTTCTGCACCGAAACTCCGTGCATATTGAGCATCTTTTGGGGTGTCTGCATTGGCACGAATTTTTAAGCTTCTTAATTCGCCTGCCCATTGCATAAATGTTGCAAATTCGCTGCCGATTTCTGCTTCACAAGTGTTTACTCTTCCGAGCATAACTTCACCTGTTGAGCCTTCTAATGTGAGCCAATCACCTTCTAAGACTTCAATGTTCCCAGCTTTAAATACTTTATTTTTTGCCTGAATTTGCAGCGAACTGCATCCTGCCACGCAGCATTTTCCCATTTGGCGGGCCACAACTGCGGCGTGTGAAGTCATGCCACCGCGAGCTGTGAGAAACCCGCGCGACGCATGCATTCCGCCAATGTCTTCTGGTGAAGTTTCGTCACGCACTAAAATGACATGCTCGCCACGTGATGCCCACGATTCCGCTTCAGCAGCAGAAAATACGACTCTGCCAGAAACGGCACCTGGTGATGCTGGGAGGCCTTTTGCTATGACTTGTTTTTGAGCCTTAGGATCAAGTGTGGGGTGTAATAGTTTTTCGAGGTCAGCTGGATTCACCCGTTGAATTGCTTCGGCTTTGGTAATAATTCCTTCGGAAACAAAATCGATTGCATTGCGCAGCGCAGCCAAAGTAGTTCTCTTGGCATTTCTGGTTTGTAAAAGATAAAGAATTCCTTCTTGAATGGTGAATTCGATGTCTTGGACATCTTTGTAATGATGTTCCAATTTAGTACGTACATTTTCTAGCTGAGAGAATACATCTTTCATTTCAATACCAAGTTCCGGAAGCGGTTTTGGGGTGCGAATTCCCGCAACCACATCTTCGCCCTGAGCATTCATTAAATATTCACCATAAAAATAGTTTTCACCAGTGGATGGATCTCTCGTAAAACAAACCCCAGTTCCGGAAGTTGGGCCCATATTTCCAAAAACCATGGCGCAAACATTTACTGCTGTGCCCCAATCGTTGGCAATGGAATTAATCTCTCGGTATTTGTTTGCCCGCGTGCAATTCCAGCTTCTAAATACGGCACCAATAGACGACCACAATTGTTCGTAGGGGTCTTGCGGAAAATCTTGACCCTGTGCTTTTTTGTAAATTTCTTTAAAGTTTTTAACTAATATTTTTAAATCATCTGCACTTAATTCAGTGTCTTCTTTCACGCCTTTTTTATTTTTCATTGTTTCAAGGGCGTCTTCCATATGATGTGCATCCATTCCACGCACAACATTCGAAAACATTTGAATAAAACGGCGGTAAGAATCGTAGGCAAATCGAGCATTTCCGCTGCGGCGGGCAATGGCTTCTACAGTGATATCGTTGAGTCCTAGATTTAATATGGTGTCCATCATGCCGGGCATAGACACGCGGGCCCCAGAACGAACGCTCACTAACAATGGATTTTCACCATCGGCGAATTTTGCATTCATGGCGATTTCGGTCTTTTTAAGCGCTAAAGAAACTTCATCTTTAAGTTCCGGGGGGTATTTTTCACCTTGAGCAAGAAAGTCCATACACACTCGAGTTGTTATGGTAAATCCTGCGGGAACGGGCAGGCCTAGGTTGGTCATTTCGGCTAAATTGGCGCCTTTTCCACCTAGTTCGGCTTTCATGCCGGCGTGTCCATCTGCTTTACCTGCTCCAAAAAAATAGACTAAAGGCATTGTATCACTCCTTGATTGACCCGGCTGGGGTCCTGTGCTAGACGAGGCATTCTCTTAAGTCAGATCGAACGACCGAGGTTATCATGAAGGCTGAAATTCATCCAAAGTATGGTCCCGCAGATGTCTCTTGCGCTTGCGGAAACGTTTTTTCAACTCGTAGCACACGAAACCTTCTTAAGGTTGAAATTTGCTCCAATTGCCACCCATTCTTTACGGGCAAGCATAAAGTAGTCGATACGGCTGGTCGTATTGAACGCTTTAACCGTAAGTATGCAAAAGTCGCTACTAAATAAGCAACTTTTGAAAGCCATACGGAATGTCCTTACAAGACCAACTCCACCGGCTCGAGCGGCGGTTCTTAGAAATCGAAAGCCTGCTGGCGCAACCAGAAGTTGCCGCTAATCCGCAGGAATTTCGTCGTTTGTCTAAAGAACATTCTGACTTAGCTGATGGGGTAAAACTTTATCAAGAATACCGTACGCTTTTGCGAGATGCTGAAGGTGCACGAGCAATATTGGACGAAAGCTCTGGGGAAATGGCTGAACTCGCAAGGGTTGAGCTAGAAGAACTCAAAGCCGCTCGTTCTGTCCTCGAAGAACGCATTACTTTAGAGCTATTGCCCAAAGACCCAAACGATTCACGTAACGTCATTCTTGAAGTGCGTGCAGGTGCCGGTGGCGACGAAGCGAGTCTTTTTGCCGCCGAGCTTTTTCGCGCTTACATGCGTTATGCAGATGGAAATCGTTGGCGCACTGAATTGCTCTCCCTTTCTGAAAATGAATTGGGTGGAAGCAAGGAAGTTGTGGCACTCATTACTGGCGAAAATGTATACCGCTCTCTTAAATTTGAGAGCGGTGTTCATCGTGTTCAAAGGGTGCCTCAAACTGAAACCCAAGGTCGCACTCATACTTCTACTATTACCGTTGCTATTTTGCCCGAAGCAGACGACGTAGAAGTGAACATCAATGAAAATGATTTACGCATTGACACTTACCGAGCAGGTGGTGCAGGTGGACAGCACGTTAACCGAACTGATTCGGCCGTGCGTATCACGCACTTACCTTCGGGAATTGTTGTTGCCTGCCAAGACGAACGCTCACAAATTAAAAATCGTGCCAAGGCAATGAAAGTGTTGAAGGCGCGACTTTTAGAACGCGCGCAAATAGAGCAAGATAAAGTTTTGGCCGACGAGCGCAAGTTGCAAGTGGGACGGGGAGATCGCAGCGAGCGCATGCGGACTTATAATTTTCCGCAATCGCGCATCACTGACCATCGTATTAATTTCACGACTCACGCCATCGACGCCTTTATGCAAGGTCACATGCAAGAATTGCTTGACGCATTGCATTCTCATCATCAAACTGACCTTTTAAAGATACAAGCGTTTTCAGACCTTTAAATGTTTGATTTCGCAATGTTTCAGTGAAGTTAGCAGGGGGAGGTTCCATGATTTGGACTGTGCGCGAGATTTTAAAGTGGACGACCCAAAAGTTTAGCGAACTCGATTTTTCTACACCATTACTAGATGCGCAGCTGCTCTTAGGGCATGTTTTAAACACATCTAAAATTAAATTATATACCGAAATCGATCGTGTGCTCACAGACGCTGAACGTATCAAAATGCGTGACCTTGTAAAAAGACACATGCAAGGCGAGCCCGTGGCTTATTTGTTGAATCAAAAATACTGGCACGACCTTGATTTGCATGTCGACTCACGAGTTTTAATTCCACGTCCCGAAACTGAAACTCTGTTAGATTTTACTTTAAGCTTGTGGAAAGGCTTAACAGTTAAGCCGCAAATTATTCTCGATTTGTGTACGGGTTCAGGATGTTTGGCCATTGCATTAGCTAAAATTTATACCAATGCAACTGTAATTGGCGTCGATATTTCGAGTGAAGCGCTAGAAGTGGCCGAGCTCAATGCGCAACGTAACAAAGTGAAAAATGTGCAATGGATTTGTGCTGATGTCACCGGTAATCAATTTATTGAATCTGTATTATTAAAGTATGGGAAAGTCGATATTTTAGTAGCGAATCCGCCCTATATTTCTAAAACGGATTGGGAACAGCTCGATTTAAATGTCAGAGATTTTGAACCTGCCCTTGCGCTCGTTGCTGATGATAATGGACTCGCAATTGGAAAATCTATCTATAAAAATGTTTTGGAAAATAAAATTTTAAATTTTAATAGTATTTTTATGATGGAAATGGGTGAAAATCATCCTGAATTGATAGTGAATGAGCGTCAATTTACCGAAAATTCGAGTGTGCCTCCTAATGGTTTTTATGCGATTTCTGCGCAGACTCCCGCCTGGAAAGTTCAACGTGGAGAGTCTATTAGCGTTCGCGATTTTGAAAATAAAGCGCGATTTTTGTGTTTGGTAAATGGTCTTTTAGAGCGCTCTAGTGTTGCAGAACTTGAAGGTCCTTCGGAAAATTATAAATCGGCTCAATCGGCAGAAATAACAGTTGTTCCAATGGAAGAAGTGAAATTTGTAGATGCCACCGATTCTGAAACGGATGAATTTTTGTAAATCGAGTTTTTAAATTTTTTTTTTTAATTTTTAATTGGGAACTTGAAATGAATTTAAAACCTGTATTTACGAATAACGCACCAAACGCCATTGGCCCCTATTCTCAGGCAATTGTGTATGGCGAAACGGTGTATTGTTCGGGGCAAGTGCCACTCATTCCAGCAACCATGGAAATATCAGACGGCGATATTTCTGCGCAGACGGAACTTGTGCTTAAAAATTTACAAGCTGTTTTAAATCAAGCTGGCTCTGACTTATCTAAGGTGATAAAAACAACTGTATTCTTGAAAAATTTTGGCGACTTTGCGAAAATGAATGCAGTATACGAAAAAATGTTTGGTACCCACAAGCCAGCCCGTTCTACGGTAGAAGTGAGTCGCTTGCCGCGCGATGTGTTGGTAGAAATCGAATGCATTGCTGCACTCTGAATCTTTAATAAATTTGGCGTCTTAAATATAAAACTCAATTTTTCATTTGCCCAAGCCGATAAGGTTTTAAGCAAATGGAGAATATTGAAATGAAAATCATTCAAAAGTGCATTCTACAATCAATCTGCGGATTTGTTATTTTTGCAGGGTGTAATAATAACGGGTTTTCTGGCAATGACGTTCAAAAGCCAGTTGTGCATGCCGAGCCTAAACCAACAAATGTCTCCGGTGCCGATTCTAAATCCAAAAGCGACGCTCCTGAAATTAAATCAGATAAAATTTTGGAATCGGGTTCTGGCTCTAAAGCAAATATAGAAATTTCAGCAGACCAAAATACCGAGACAATTAAAAAATGTTTGTCGCTCTGGGGAAATCATCCGTTTAAAAAAGTAACAGGTGCTAATTACAAACGATTGGCTTCGCCAGTGGCGTTTTTGGGTCTCCAAATTGGAAAAATTGACGATACCACTGAAACTAAGGAAGATTTTTTAATAGTGGTAGATGTTGGCGTGAATATTGGCTCGAAAGTGACCTATAATTTGATGAATCCTAAGGGTTGGTATTGTTTGAAGGCAAATATAACAGCTGGAGTAGATTCTGCTACGCCTGCAACTACAAAAATAAATCTGCACTGTAGCGCGAAATTAGCCAAATCAGATTTAGCATTAAATGTAGATTCTCAACAGGGGACCGTGGGAATCAATCAGGGCAACGGCGCAGGTCAATTTGGAATCGTCATCGACGGCACAGTCACCCTCAACCAGAGCGCTACAGGTGGCGGATCTTGCGGCAAATAATTTGAGTCTGCCCTAACTCCCTTCAGTCTTTTCTTGCACTTGGTAAGAGTCTCCGTTAGTGCTTGACACCTGCCCCTGATTTTAGCTTTAACTACAGGGTCAAATAAGAAAAAGTTTTACGGAAAGTTCAAAAATGGATATTGTTTACTTAGTTTTACGAGGCTTGCTTCTCACTCTTGGCATAATTATTGTTGTGATTCATATGGCATTACAGCTGTATCGTGGCCTGCCTTCGAAGCCTTTTTCGTTTAAGGCTTACGATTGGGCCGCCATTGGCATCACATCTTTTTTGTTTGGAATTGGATGCAACTCCTATTGGGGATTGTTAGCAGGGTTGGTTCCGGGCCTCTGGAAAGTAGGTTGTGGAATTTTCTTGCAGGCACCAAAGCTCAAGGGCTCTGGCCGTTGGATGGAAGTGCGCTGGCAAAAAATGACCCCTAAGGGCTTTAATTTGCCCAGGGAAATGATGGCCGAACTTTCGAGATTGCCCACAGACAAGCATTTTTTGGTTCCTCGGTTTGTTTCGTTGTTGTTTATTCGTTATTTCATGAAAAACATGAAAAGCAATGCTAGTAAGCAATTTGCTAATTTGCCCAAAAAAGGTAAAGGGCAAGAAGCTCAAGCATTGGGAATGATAGAAGACATGGTATCAAACATTGCCAAGCTTGAAGGCGGTCGTACCGAACAAGTGTCGTTGCCTTTTGGTGTGTTGAAAGTCACTCGGCTTTAAGTTTTTTCCTCTTGTGATTAACGGCCCGGAATGTGTCAATGATTTAGAGTAGCCGCATGTGCCGAGAAGTTAGCTTCTTTCGCGTTTCAATAATTTAAAATTAACAAATGTACTTTAATTCCAATGCAGCAATGCTAGTTCCGTCTAAAACCAGAAAAATTTATTTTTTTTCTGATTTTTTAAATTTGGACAAAACAACTTCTAATAATCAAAGGCGAGATTCAAAATTATGAACTACTTTCGAAGAAAATCAAGCTGCAAACTTAAGAGTATTGGCTTGTAGGCAATGCGCTTAAGTTAAGAAATGAGTCCTCAAAAAGTTAGACTGAAAATTCTCTACAATTCAAATTTATTCCAAAATGAAATTTAAAAATTAGCCAAGGAAAAAAAAATCGGATTTTTATCTATTATTGAGCGACAAAAGATAATGCTGTAGGTAATAAAAAGTATTTTAAATTGTAGAAACCAGAAACTAAGAACTAAGTTGCATTAATTTGAAGTGATTTCTTATACTCGTTTCCCCAGTTATTAAGAGCGGAATATAAGTATTTTTCCGCCAAAATACATCCCGCATAAATCCAGTGATTCGGGCGAATTAATTGTGACGAAT
>JAYTOT010000277.1:0-1619 GCA_043747645.1 Pseudomonadota bacterium
GCGAATCCTTTTGTGGTAGGATTTCCGTAAATAAGCAGAACTAGGCCGGCAACGGCAGAGGTGACATGCGCATCAATTAAAGTAACAAAACTATGATTGTATCCTTTGTAGAATGCCTGCTTCACACTCAGGCCGTTGCGAATTTCTTCGCGAATGCGCTCATTGATAATCACATTTCCGTCTACTGCCACAGCCATAGTTAAAACGATTCCGGCAATACCTGGCAAAGTGAGAGTAGCTCCGAATGCAGACAAAAACGCCAAGGTGAGTAAAATATTAAAAAGCATTGCAAAGTTTGCAACAAGCCCACTGTTGCCGTAAATAATAAGCATAAAAATAATAACTAAAAATGCTGCCAAGCCACTGGAAATAACTCCGGCTTTGATATTTTCTTCACCTTCGCTGGGGCCAACTTGACGTTCTTCAACTATTTTCACACTTGCAGGAAGCGCTCCTGCTCGCAACACAAGAGCAAGGTCTTGCGCTTCTTTCATTTTCACATCCATATCGGCGTTGCGGGAGCCCATTGTGATTTGAGCGCTGCCGTTTAATATTGGCTCGTTCACTACGGGAGCACTGTTGATGTTGTCGTCTAATACAATTGCGATTTGATGAGGAACGTTTTTGGGGTCTCGTGCAGCGGTAGTTAAGTCGCCGAAAATTTTTGCTCCCTGCGGATTGAATTTCATAGAAACAGCGTAATCGGGAATGAGACTTTGATTCGTTGTCACAGCTTCGGCGCTATCTATGAGGTCACCTGTGAGGCGCGATTGTACTTCTACTAAGTAAGGTCGAGAGCTTTTTACTTTAGAAACTCCACCATCGACTTCATAATTGCGCTGCAAAAGAATAGTTGCCGCAGCAGAAATTTTCTTATTGTCGCGTAGCCAAGCAGATAACTTTTGAATTGACTCAGGCTTTGTGTCGTCAGTAGGCATGCTGAGAGCTTTGCGAGCCTCATCCAATAACGGCTCCAAGGCTTCAGGTTGAACTTCGTTAAGTACCATGCGGAAGTCGAGGAGTGCTGTGTTGCCAATGAGTTGTTTTGCTCTGGTAGAATCTTGAATTCCAGGCATTTCCACAACAATGCGACGTTCACCTTGTTTAAAAATGCTGGGTTCAGAAACGCCAAATTGGTCGATACGGTTGCGAATAGTATTGATAGATTGTTGCAATAATTGCTTAGAGAATTCTTCCACACGCAGCGCATTTGGCTTAAATTTTAAAGCATTTCCATCGGCCTTATCGAACAAAATTAAATAGCTTTGGTCTGTTATTGCTTTTGACAGTTCATCTTTTTTAGCAACATCTGCAACTTTAATTGTAACACCGTAATCGTCGTTTATTTGAGGAGTTTCAGAAACCAAACCATTTTTAGAGGCTATGTCGCGGCCTCTATTTACGGCCCTTAAAATGGTATCTTTTACAGATTTTTCAACATCAACTTCTAACACTAAATGCAATCCGCCTTTTAAGTCGAGGCCCAGCGAAATACGCGAATCGGGCAAAGTTGATTGCGCAACGCGATGATACCAGTGAACGGGGCGCCCTGGTTCGTCTGCAACTTCGCTTTTATCGCGTGGCCAGTCTTTAGGGTCGCCTAAAAATGTAGGCAGTGT
>JAYTOT010000278.1:0-3329 GCA_043747645.1 Pseudomonadota bacterium
AAATATTAGTTTTCAGCCGGCTACACTTTTTGATTCAAATATTTGTGACGAAGAAGAAGTGCCTTTTTGATCGACTTTGCCTTGGGAAACGCCGCTGTCTCTTGTTTCCCAAACCCTTCCTCGACACTTTCGCATTTGATTTGCGGTGTTTGTGTGTGTCAAATGCGAGGGGGATTTAAAAAGAATTACCTAATTATCAGTGCCTAATTGGTATACGGGAACTGTGGTTGAAGAACCTATATTTATTTTGAATTGAGGAAAAAAACTTTCATTTTTGACTTCTAATTTTTGGATTTTTTCAAAATGAAACATGACCAACCCATCTTTTTCAGTAATTTTTGTGCCTAAAATCAATAGTCCATCGGGATTTTGCCCGAATGAATAACATTCTACATGATAGATTATTTGGTCATATATGAATCGCACTAAAAGGCGGTTTGATGCTGCCATCCGTATGCGATTGAATGTTAATTTGTGAATTCCAGAAATAGTTTCGTCAAAAACAGAAATGTGCTTAATGTTTCTAGCGTTTCCAAAAATACAAGCGAGTTGTCTAGAACTGCTTGTGTCTATTCCACATGTGAGCCACAGCAATACATCAGGAAGTTCATCTAAAAAACTTTTAAAGCTGGGTAGCACCGGCATCTGATGTTTGAGTTGTTGTTCCCATTCGGTTTCTAAAAACTGGCGATTGTCATGATTTTGCAGATTTTCAATTGTTGGGAGTTCAATTTTGCGAAGCGCACATTTGCTTTCCAGAGTTGATAAAATTAGATTTCTATTTTTATTTAGATCCATTCGGCGGTACAAATGTACCACGTCGTAGAGGTCTCGTGGTCTAAGGCGTTGAGCCAGCGCTCGCACTTTTTCTGCAAACATTTCCTCATATGTATATGATGAAGCTGATATCCCGCCCACTGGATAATCCGAATAGCCGTGCTCCACCGGCTTAAGAATTGACGAAAGAACAAGCGGTTCATCAAGTGTAATATCAATTTTAATGCGCTGCATTTGGTTGAGGCCGACCTGAGGGCGTACGGGGCCACGGAATTTAACACTTCCTTGAATGGATTCAGAACCTCTTGAATTGGAAAAAATTTCGAACTGAATAGACTTTTCGGGAATTTCAAGTCCAGATTCTTCGTAAATTAATTTAGCTATATTTTTGAATATTTTTGTTAAATCAGAGGTGTTGAGTGCATCAATTCCAAGGTAACTAAAATCAAGATCCTCCGAAAATCGAAAAGTATCAAAGTAACATTTTTTGAGGCATGTGCCTCCTTTAAAGACAAGAGATTTTTTTGTGAGTGGATGTTTTTGAATTCCCCAAAGAAGCCAACCCAGTGCATAATCTTTTTCGACAACAGTGTTGCTCAATGAAACTTGGGCAGAAATTTTGCGAATTTCATCAAGATTGATCATTTTGCAACAATCCTTTTTTTAAGACTTTAGGGACCCACAAATTCCAAGTAGTGACAAGAGTTTCGCCAGGAATAGAGGGATCAAACTGAGAATAACCCGATTTGATTTCTTTTTTCATCTTTGCGATAAAGCGAATTTCATTTGTGAAATACAGTTCAAATAGGTATCCTAGACGCTTGAATATCGCAGTGTTTCTCATTTGCAGCGCATATTCAAAAAGCAACTTTAAATTTTTGAATTCACTTTTCATATAAGCATTGAGAATATCAGTAGCCATGCGAGAACCTCCTACAACAGCTGGGTCGTTAAAAGCATCGACTATGGTTTTTGAAGGGTCAGAAATCCTCACTTTTTGTTTGCCTCTCCAAATGAATTTTGAACCGAAATCTTTATGGCTCGAAACCGTTTTGAGAATAAAACGCGCTCCATTAAGATTTAACACTCTCTTTGATGCTTTTTTTGTGGTGAAAACCATTGTGACATTAAAAATTTGCTCGGTAAGATTCCAGTGCTCTGCTGCGCTCCAACCTCCTATGCAACAGTTTTCAAAAAGTGAATTGGCAAGCAGCCAAGGGTCATCAACCATGACCTGATTGGTTTCCGATTGCAGGCTCACCGTGACATACACGCCGTGTTTCACCCGTGAGAGCCAGCCTTTTCGTGCCCAATTTGCCAAAAGATGGGTCGCTCGTTTTTTGTCTAATTTAAGCAGCGCCGCAGTCGAATCAGGTGTGAAAATAGGGTCTCCAGCCTGAATAAGTAGAGAGAGACGTGTTCGTTCGAGTTTTCCGAGGCCAGCAAGGTTTGTTTCCATACTAGATATTTTATTTCAAAGATTATTGAAAAGCAAATTTCAAAGGAAAATTATATAGTAAATATTTGGGGCGAAAATGATATATAAAAGTTTGTTTTTATTACAAAAATTGGAATGTTTCAGCGAGTTATGCTATGTGTGAAAAACAGTTAGGTAAAGTTACCCCCTGGACAATTTGCTTTGCAAACCGCCCCTTCCCTCTTTTCGCTTCGCTCAGGGTGGGGGCTTTGTCGGCAGTTTGCGAGCGGGAGCGGAGCGAACAGCACCTTCCGTTTTCCGGTCACTGAGCATCTTTTCACAAGAGCCCAAGAATGAATATGAACAAACATCACAATTGGTTCTTAAAATGGCTAAAATCGCTTTGTATGAAAATCAATTGCAGCGCTGAATTGAATTTAAAGATGAGCCTTTTTTTGCAGTTGAATCGCTTTCCTGTTCAATCATTGCAATTTTGCCGCGATTGTTACCAGGACTCTGCTCGATTGGTTTTGTGTCTTCGTTTGTTTTTTGCTCAGTTGTGATGGGTTTTTAAGCGTTTTCAGGTGGTTTTTTATCGCTGGGCGTGAGTACTTTAGCGAATGCCCCTGCGAGATCGCCTAAAAAGCTCCCGTCATTTTGTGTTGCCTCAGGCGTGTCTGGTGTGGTTTTGCCGGGCTTTTTATCTTTTCCGCCTGCCAAAGTGGGCTTATCGGCTGGTTCAAAATGTGGCTGAATGTCCACTGGCGGCAGTACAATTCCTTCAATTAATTTGCCATTCCATGAAACAAGCGTGAGTGCGAGCACTCCGTCATCGCCCATTAATGCTGAGCCTGAGTCTGTGGGCTCAAATGTGACAGTTTGAGTGTCTTTGTTGCCCTTTTTGACGAGTAGGAGCACAGCCTTATAACAATCGGCACTCAAACTGCAGGGGCGCCTGCTTTCAGTATTCGATAAAATGGGTCTTGGGGCAGATTTTGGAGCTCGTGGTGTGTTGCGCGATTTTCCTAATTTCAATAATCCTCTTAAACTCGTTTACAGCAACAGCAAAATTCTGCGTGAATTAGAACAAACCAAAAAACCTATTGTTACCTTAATGCATCAGCTCTTAAATCAG
>JAYTOT010000279.1:0-10322 GCA_043747645.1 Pseudomonadota bacterium
AGGTCAAAAGGCTGTGTTTTGCTAGGAATTCTGCGTTGCATTTTCTTTTTCTAACAACCTGAGAATCGAATGATTTGTCGGCATTTGAAAAATCAAAAAAGCCTTTTGATTTCGATTCATCGTTGTAAGAGCGAGATTTGCAAGAAAATACTAGAAATAATAATAGAGCAGATATTTTTTGACCGACGCGAAAATGATTCATATTAAAAATTTTCCTAATTGACTGCGTTTAAAAAACGAGGCCATAATTCTATTCCCAATCGTAGAGTGAGGGCTGCTCTGCCCAATATTTCCGAATTTCGTCGAGTTTGATTTGATTGTCTTTGTTTTCAGAGCGCTGGATTTTTTCCGCCCAAATTATTTTTTGCAATCCTTCGCGATTGCTAAAAAGGTCCGAAAAATGCGGGCCAAAATTTTCAGGCAATTTACTTTTCGGGCCCAGGGCTAGAACAGTTTTTTGATCGATGCCTGCCAAATCCCACAAGACTATGGCTTTGCCAAAGGTATTGTCTTGTGGGACTTTTCCGATAATACGTGCGTTAAATGGATAAATTAATGCAGGGCAATTTGCTATTTGAGATTGAAGTGAAGAAATTTTGGTTTGGAGTCCGTAATCAATGACTTCGGTTGTGGGAAATGGATTCTTTGGTTTGAGTTCAAAGGTTAATAAATAAATTCCGAAGCTGGACGACACAAATGGATTTGGGGCAAGATAAAGGCCAGCACCAGCTACGCCTTCAACCGGAATTTTAGAATAATCGTCACTTGATTCGCTAGATTTGTACAATTCATCGTTCATTTTGTTTGATTTTTTAACAATTTCACTCATGTATTCAAATGGATGATTGAGGGCAAATTCATCATTTGTCCAATGAAAAAAACGGGTGGGTTTTGGTGAAGACAATATTTTGTGAGAAGCTACATAATCGGGGGAGCAGGTTTTTTTTCCAACGACAGCAGAATCAAAAGAGTCAGAACCGTTTAAAAAATATAGAAACCCTTTTGATTTTGAGTCATCGTTGTAAGTGCGCGATTTGCAGGATGCGACTAAAACTGAAAATACAGTGATTAAAGCGCAGGTCTGAAAAGGTATCAATTTCATTTTAATTATTTCTCCGAGCTTAAATTGGCAATAATATGCTAAGAGAACTCGCTTTAAAACTCAAAAAGTCAGCCAAAAAATTTTGACTGACTTCTATGTTTTAAATTCTGATTTGTGCAGAAAAAATTAGAGGCATTTAGCGCTAGCAATTTCGTCGGTGTGGTAGCTAGGGTCTGCCCATTTGTCTTCGGGTGTTTTACCAAAGAGTGACTTTTTGCAATTATAGTCTTCTTCTGATTGCTTGCGGTTCAGGATTTTTGCTTTCCAAGTTTGTCCTTCTTTGCTCACAGACATTGCCTGATTTCCAACAAAAAACGACGATTCAGCCCTGTAGCCGAAGACATCATGATAAGTAAATCCAGATTTTCGCAGCGAATCAATTTGGGCATTAAATTGCTTTGTAGTTTCTGCATCGGTGCCATAGTCGACAGTAAAATTAACTATAAAGACCTCGCTGTCTTTTTTGAAAAGGCGCGATGTGTTTAATTCTAATTTAATTTCTTTTCCTGTTTCTTTTAGAATGCGCGCAGCAATATCTTCTGCACATCCATCAACACTGCGGCAAAGTGCAATGGCAGCAAGGTTGTTGCTATCCCAGCGCCTATCGCCGGAGTCTGGAATCATGCGGAATATGCCGTAAGGGCGAGTTGAGGCTCCTGCGAGTGGTTTAATAGCAGGTAAATTTTGCCAAGCTTCGAAAAATTTAAGATCTTTTAGTATTTTTTTACCTTCTTCACTCTGGCCAAGTTTGTCAGAAAATGTGATTTCAAAAATCTTGGCATCGAGTATTGCTTCTTTTTGAACTCGCGCCGTTGTTGATGTTGAATTTTGCGTGTCTTCTGCGCTGTTGGAACTTTTGGTTCCAGCTGCATTGTACTTGCGCGCTTGGCAGCCAAAACCAGCTATCAAACAGAGTGAAATAAGCCCAGATTTTAATCGCATATAACTTTTTCCTTATTGGATTTGTCACTTTGCCGTACAAGAAATTTGCAAAACCTAAAGTAACAGAATAAATTGCCAAAGTTGTCCTTCACACAATTTATGCGATGAGAATTAGTTGTGTCAAAGGCTATTAAATTGGCACAGGGAAAAAAATGATCGACCAAAAAGCAACCTCTATTTTTATCACTGGTGGCGGTGGCTTTCTGGGTAAAGTCGTTATTGAAGAAATGCTGCGCAGGCGATCTGATTATGGAATCGACAAAATTTTCGTTCTATTGAGGCCTAAACGACTGAAAAGCGCACAATGGCGTTTTGAGAATGAGATTTCCAAATCCGAGTGTTTTAAACATTTGCCTTTTGGATGGGAAAAATACATCGAAGTTGTGGGTGGAGACTTAGTAAAACCCGACATGGGTGTAAATCCAATGCAACTGAATTCCATTGCGCAAAAAGTGACTCATATTGTACACTGTGCTGCATCAATTGACTTTAATTTACCTTTATTATCTGCAGCAAAAGCGAATATTGATGCAAGTTTAACTGTTCTTGAATTTTCAAAGAAGTGTCTAAATCTGCAAAAATTGGTTGCTGTTTCTACGGCTTATGTAACACCACATAAGGCTGGTATTCTTGCTGAAGAACTTGTGCCATTAAAATCTGGTGCAGAAGAATTGTATCAAAAAATTTGCGATAAAAGCATGACTCAAGAGGAAGCTTTAAATTGCACAGGACACCCGAATACATATACTTTAACCAAATGTATTGCAGAACATTTGCTCATTAAAAAAAGTCAAAATGTTCCATTAACAATTGTGCGGCCCAGCATAATATCGGTAGCACGAAAATTTCCTTTTGAGGGTTGGATAGACAGTACCGCCGCATTAGCGGGGTTTGTTGTTACTTTTGCCTCTGGTTACCTTAGGGTGGTTTCTGGAAATGAAAACACCCACCTCGATGTTGTGCCAGTGGATGAAGTTGCGCAATGCATTATCGACCAACTGTTTAAAAAAGTAGAATTTAAGAAAATTCCCATAGTGCATTCTGTTGCAGGTTTGCATAACGCACTCAGTATAAAACTTTTGAATAGCGAAGTCCAGAGTTACTTCGAGAGATATCCACATAAAAGGCGTATTGGATTGGCCAAAATGGGGCCTGCGAACAAGTTTAGAGATCTGCAACATTTGATGTATCATCGCGGACCATTGCGATTGGCGCAATTTGGGGCTGACATTGCAAAACAAAAGAATTTAAAACGCCAAGCTAAATTTTTGGATAAAAATTTGGATGCGATATATCGTATTTTTCCTTATTTTACACATCACACATTCGATTTTTCTAAAACTTACCTCAAGACCGATGTGCAAAATTCTGAGTCTTATATTGGACTCATTTGCCTGGGAACACACCGTTATTTGATGCAACAGAAGCCCCAGCAGCAAAAGTTGAAATTTAATTTTATTCCAACAAGTGCGAAGGGATTGTTTCTCAATTTTGCAATTCAAAAAATATTCAGGGAAGTAAATTTTAATCAATTTGCTTTTGAAAATAATTTGCTCAAAAGAGATGTAAAAAAGAAAATACATGTTGTTTTGCAATCGCAAAGCTTTTTTGATGTGCCGCTGTGTCAGGCGCTTTTTGCCTCAATGCCTCAATGGAATCTTGAGAACGTGCAGTTTTCTGAGGCTCCTATCACATCTATTTCTGGCGATTTTTATATATTACCGATTACCTTATGTTACGATATTATTCCTGAAAATAATCTCAATAAGGAGCATCTAGGATTTTTAAAATCAGGCAAAGAGACATCTAAAATATTAATTTGGATGAGAGAACTTCTGCTGAAAAATCAAATTCGTGGCGGCGTTATGCTCAATTGCGGTAAACTTATATCCTGCGACTCAACTTCAGATTTAATGAATGTAAATAGAATTATTGAGACTGAATTGAAATTGAACTCTGTGGTAAGTGAATTTCAATTGAAAAGTTTTTCGCTAGAACATAAAAAAAATGGTTTCGATCTGAATGTATTACTCAGAGAATTGAGTCGCAATGGCGCTAATATTTATAACTCTAATTATAATATTAGTGAGGTTTTTGACTTAGGAATTTTGAAGTCTAAAAATAGTAACACCCACTGGATGTCATTTTTTGCGGCGGATTTTGCGCGACTATTGCCAGCCAATCTTTTTAATATTTATGTCCTAAATACTTTAGGTCTGTCAGGTATAGAAAACCTTGCTCACTGGGAGTCAGAACAGGAAGAAAACTGTGCTTCTCTTGATGCAACACTGCAGTTTTTCTTGAAGCCCATATTGAAAGATTGCATTGAGGTTGTAAAATGCGTGCAAAATTTATTGAATAATGAAAATTCTGTAGCAATGGGTCAGTTTTTAGAGTCAAATTTCTGCCTGAACGATAGCGTTGCAGTCAATGCCGTAGATGCCCTTGTGACGCTGAGGTATTTAAAGAAAGATCACTTTGATAATTTAGTTCGCGGAACTGAATTTAGTAAAATGGGCGCATTTGCAGATTTGATTTCTATTTGAGAATGTTGTGAGTTTTTTTTCAAATATGTTTAAATATGTTTAAATATGTTTAAAAAATTATGTTATTTGCACATAAATTTTCATTTATATATGAGAGCAATATGAACTTTCTTGTCACAGGTGCTTCTGGATTTTTGGGCAGACATCTCATCGAAGCCCTTTGGCAGTCTGAAGACTGCTCGCAAATTATGGTGTTGGTGAGAGACAAAAAATCTTGGCACGAAATGAAATGGACGCACAAATATTCCAATTTAAAAGTCATTGAAGGCGATTTGCTCAACTGGGAAACCTGGGGAAAGCACAAAGAATTGCAAAAAATTGGGGGAGTTTTTCATTTGGCCGCAGCGGTCATTCATAACAAAGAAAGTCGGAATGAAGTCTTTGAAGTAAATGTAAACGGTGCCGAGTCTGTTTTAAGATTTGCGGCAAGTAAAAAAGCAAGGATGGTTTTTTTATCCACATCCGGCACAGTGGGTTGTTTCACAGATTTGAACAAAAGTGCAAATGAAAATTCGGAATATTGTACAGAAGTAGTTCAAAATTGGCCCTATTATGCGTCTAAAATAGAAGCAGAAAAAATATTAAAATCACTGGCCACAGAATTAAAGACACAGTTAATCATTTTGCGGCCGCCAATGCTTTTGGGGCCTGGAGATCACAGAGGTCGATCGACTTCGCAAATTATGAAGTTTTTGAATGGCAAGGTGCCGTTTATAGTGGATGGCGGCATTCATTATGTTGATATTCGCGACGTTGCAAGGGCCGTTTTAAAAGCTATGGTTATTGCTAATCCAAAACCTATTTATCATTTGCCTGGAACCAGTTCCACATTGAAAGAATTTTTTGCATCATTAAGTCTTGCCTCCGAAAAAAGAGCACCTTATTTTATACTGCCTCGGAAATTTGTACTTTTTATTGCGAAAATCGAATACTATTTGGCGAAATTGATTCACAGAAACCATGGATTTGGCTTGTGCCCTGACCCTGTTGTGGTAGAAATGGCATCTCATTATTGGGCATTAGAGAGTTTGTTTGCTAAAAATGATTTGAATTTTGATCCCAGACCCGGCGATGAAACATTAAAAGACACAGTTTTATGGATCAATGGGGAATAATATAAATATATGATTCATGCATTGCGACGAAATATTTCTCTGCTTTTTCTCACGTTTTTAGCAACAATTTTAATGAATGTATTGCCACAACAATATTTTGCAGCTCATGAACCAGAAAAAAAAGCAATTTATTTATCTGGTACACTTTTAGTTAGTGCTTGCATTGCTCTGGCTGCGGTTTTTTTAGCAAATAAAAGTTTGAGTGAAAAAGTTTATTCAGCTGTTAAGTATTGTCTTTTTCCTGCTATTTCAGCTCTTGCTATTTATTTGTTTCAATTCAAAAGTCCCAATACAATTCTTTATATGATTTGCCATTTTTGTTTGGTCTTTTGCATTAATTTTTCCCTTCAAATAAGTGATACCGTGTCGTCTGCAGTGCCTAACGATACAGAGAGAAAGATAAACGACACTGCAGGCACAACGCTTCGTTTTGTAGGTATGTTTTTAGGTCCACTTTATATGGGATTCGGAAACCCTGATATTAAAATGCATTTTTTATTTTTAATAATTTTGTGTCTCGCATCGCAATGGGGGTTAAATCGGCTTAAAAAACACGACGCCATTCCCCTTGTTACTTTAACTCTCAATACTAACAATATTGCAAAAAATCAATGGTATGAAATATTGGCTAGCATCGGTATTTATGGGTCCTATTGTATCTTGGCTTCAACAATAATGTATATGCTTTCCGATTTTCAGGCCGGATTCGACCCTAAGCAAAGGGCTGGGTTGTTAATTTCTGTTGTGTATGCGGGAGCATTTGCAATGGCAATTTTGATAAATTTATTGAAGGTTAACAAATTACGAGCACTTCGCTTTTATGCCCCCTTTGCAATGTTAAGTGGTGTGGGAATGCTTCGAAGTAAACTTGGGAGTCACTTTGAAATTCAGATAACAGTAAGCGCATTATTAGGGGCAGGATTTTCCTGCTTTTTGATTGAATTTAGAAATTCAATGAGCAAATTTGCACTGCAAAATAACGATCAAAAATACATTTCCATTTTTAACTCTGTGCCAAATTACAGCGCTTTGTTTGCGTTTTTTGTATTGGCGGTTATTTCGGTAATTTCGCCACTGTTTGAATTTAGATTCACAGATTGTGTGTACACATTCTTGCTCATTTTTTCGCTGATTTTAGTATGTTTTGTAGGAGAAATAAATGCATCACAATCTTGTTAAACAAGTCTTAACAAAAAAAGAACAGCTCGGTGTTTTGCGTCAGACACTCAAATTTTCCGTTGCAAATAAATTTTCGGCTATATTAAATATCGTTCTTACCATGGTGCCAGTTTTTTTAATTTTTTCTATTTTAAGTCACTTGAAAAGTTATGAATGTTTTGTTTTTATTCCGCTGCTGGCTCTCTTTTTTGTGCGAGTGTTTGTTTTGCAGCATGATTGTGGGCACCGAAGTTTCTTTTCTTCCTATTTTGCAAACGATTTTTGTGGAGTGATTTTATCAATTATAACTGGCGTGGCCCATCATGGTTGGCGAACGGAGCACGATTGGCATCATCAAGTCACGGGCCGTCTCGATAGGCGAGGAATAGACTTATTCAATAGCCCTATGCAGGTTTCAGAAGCTTTTTCAGATCCTCAAAGGGCTGCAATGGTTCAGCAGAAAATAGTTTTTTCAAACATAGCTATTTTAGGAATGCTCGCACTACTTGTTGAGCGCAAGAAGGTAAAAGGATTTTTCGTATTTAGAGAGAAATTTATTTGGCCAGTCAACAATAGTGCTCAAATTGCGCGTAATTTGTGGCTCACTAATGTCTTACATTTGTGTTTTCACGTGAGTCTTTTTTGGTCTTTAGGATTTTCACGCTGGATTTTTATAATCATTCCAAGTCAAATATTAGCTGGAATAATTGGTTCTTTGCTTTTTTGGGTTCAGCACAATTTCGAAGAATCTTACTGCGCAGATGGAACCGCGTGGAGCTATGTGAATGCCGCATTGCAGGGCTCAAGTTATTTAAAATTGCCCCCTGTTTTAGCATGGTTTACCGGGAATATTGGCATACATCATGTTCATCATTTGAATTCAAAAATACCTTTATACAGATTAAAAGAAGCCAGAAATAACGTTGTTGAATTGCTTGAAGTTAAGCCACTGAGTTTCAAGCAGTTGAAATCAGCATTTACGCATCATTTTTGGAATGGCTCGCTCTCTAAAAGGCAAACTTGGTTAGAGGTTTTCCCTGCTGACGGAAAAGTTTGAATCGAAGTTAAAGCATTGTTGAAGCATTGTTGAATTAATTTGAAATCGTTGTTGAATATTAATAAATTTTTGGAAAACAGTATGAATTTAATAAATATAGCCCCACAATTTCTTTGGAAACTGAGTGCCATTGGATGTTTTTTGTTGGCCAGTGCCTCTAGTATTGTGCTCATTTTTCCAAAAATTCGTGCACAGTCTAAAATAAGAGCCGCCGTTTTATCTTGGTGGCCAGTTGTTATTGTTGCAATGGCTGCGACTCTATTTGGTCCCATTGCGACATTATCTGTTGTTACTTTAGTTTCTGGTGCGCTTGTCTATGAATTTCTAAAACTCATACATTTGGAGGCTGTTGAATTTAAAATTTATGTTTTTTTAGGCATGTTTCTTTCCATTTGCTGCAATATAGTTTTTTTCTTGAATCCGATGAAATCGCTTTTAGTTTTGCTTACTTTTCTTTTTTTGATTTTGCCGGCTGTGCAAATGGTCTATTTCGGTTTTGAAAATTATATTAAGAAAGTTTCTGCAATTCAAAGTGCTTTATTTATGAATATTGGACTTTTGCTTTTTGTGAATTTGATTATTTTAATTCCGCTGCGACCCACTCCTTATGGGAGTCAGGGTGCGGCAGTTTGTTTTTTTGCAACGGTTATTGTTTCAGATGCGATGCAATATGTGGGAGGAAAACTTTGGGGCCGCCATAAATTAATTCCCCACATTAGTCCGGGCAAAACGCGCGAGGGAATTATTTTCAGCTCCTTAGTTTGTGGAGTCATGTGCTTGTTTTTAGCGCCATTGCTTTTGGGGTTTTCTCACTTAGGCGGCTTTTTTTGGGGAGTTTCGAGCAGTGTATTGGGATTGGCTGGTGACCTTATTATTTCGGCTTGGAAGCGAGACGCAGGGGTAAAAGATACGGGTCAGGTACTACCAGGGCAGGGCGGAGTGTTAGATAGGTGCGACAGCTTGCTCTATTTAGCCCCTTGGTATTGCCTTGGGTTGTGGGTTTTTTAGCGCTTAAATGAATTTAAATTGTACATTGAACTGAGTTCATTTTTAAATGTTTAGGGCGAAGTTTCTGATTCCGACTCATCGGAGTTTTCTGGTTCAGCAGACTGGGGACGAGTGCTATTTTCGTTGAGTTGGTAGCCAAAACCATGCACTGTTTCAATCATAAATCCGAATTGCCCTAGTTTTTGCCTGAGTCTTTTGATGTGCGTGTCTACTGTGCGGGTGTTCATATTGCCTTCGTAACCCCACACTTTTTGCAATAACGAATCGCGAGATTGCACGCTGCCAGTGCGTTCGGCTAAGTAAACAAGCAGCTGAAATTCAGTGGCTGTCAGTGCTAAAACTGCTCCTTCTACGAAGCATTTAAACTCATCACATAATATAGAAATGGGCCCCACGTGAATTATTTTTTGTTTGGGCAATTGTGTGTTTTGTTTGTTAGGATTGACCCGACGCAAAAGTGCTTGCACGCGCAATAGCAGTTCTTTAGGTGAAAACGGTTTTGTAATGTAGTCGTCTGCGCCAGATTCGAATCCTTCAATTTTATCGTCTTCTTGGCCTCGAGCGGTGAGTAATATGACTGGCATTAACCTATAATTTTCGTCTTGCCTTAAGAGCTTCAAGATTTCTGTTCCGTACATTCCCGGAAGCATGACATCTAGAATAATGAGGTCCGGATTTTTTTCTCGAATGATTGAAAGGGCCATTGCCCCTTCAAAGTGTGAATAAACTTCGTATTCTTTAGAAGCTTCTAAGGTAAATTTGAGCAAATTATTCAGATCACGATCGTCCTCAATTATGAGCACCTTTGGCTTTAAGATGTTCGGAGAGTCTTGGCGTTGATTCATAAATTCCTCTTTTGTCACATTGCAAAAGTTCCATTTGTAGAAGCATTTGTAAACACATTCAGTCTTTTTTTTCTAGGGCAGACACAAAATTGTTTCACTTTTGATTCGAATGAGAAGGCAAAGGCGTTGGCTAAAAGCAAAGGTCCCATATATAGGGCGGAAATTCGGCTTTTTGTGAGTATTTTGTGTCGGAAGTGCTGAGTTGTGACTCTTTTTGCATGAGCATTGACGCATTCAATTCCTTTCGGTTAATTGCATATCATCCTTTAAATAAAAAAGGATTTATTAATTGGCGAATAAAGGTTCTATTATAAGGGGAAGTGTATGAGAAATTTAGTTGTTGGAAGTGTATCTTTTGTTGTTTCTGGTTTGGCTTTTGCGGCTCCAGCATCTTTTGTTGGCTCCGATACCATGGCTGGAATTATTTCTGATTCCATTAATCAATCTAATTTGCAGGCTGAGCTCACATATGCGGCTGGGGGATCTGGAAAAGGTGAAGCTGCAATTATAGCTGGGCAACAAGGAATTGCACCAATGAGCCGCACTTTT
>JAYTOT010000280.1:0-7176 GCA_043747645.1 Pseudomonadota bacterium
CCAGAAAGGTCCACGTTAGAAAGATCAAGTTCTGAAACGGACACTTTGGGGTGGTACAGGGAATACGCCATGAACTCATCTCCGCAAAAGAAAGTTAAACACCGAAACGCTCGTTAAAAAACAAAAACAGGAGGCAAAATAGCGCGAGCTGCTTCCCTCAAAAGAAAGGAAAGCGAATAAGAGGTCAGACTCCGACAGGAGATCTGAGACCAGGTCTAAATTGGGTCAAGGTTTTGTCTTCACACATATAGTGGTACCGCAGCTTTAAAAACACTGTCAATAGTGTCCCCGTCTGAAAATTAGCATTGACTGTGGCACCAGCCTGAATTCCCATGATTTTTATGAACTTGCTTGCAAAAGTTAAAAACGATTCTACATGCGCAAGTTTGTAGCATAAAACTTGATGCATAAACGTGTGGCACAAAGCGCCTCTAAAAAGAGCAAGTATACCTTTGCATGTGAGCAAAAAAGAGGCGAACTGAGTTTCTAGATAAAATATTAGAACCTTTTTGTGACTCTCGTCAGATTTTCCTGATAACTTGCTAAAGTAACTACAACTCAGGAGCATAAAATGAAGTTAAACGTAAAAAGTTCTGTTTCAGCTCTCAAAATTATAGCATTCTCGCTTATAAATGTTGGCTTTGTCGCTTGCGGAATTGGTGTTCAAAAAGAACAATCAAAACTCCAAAACCTTCCTTACCACGACGCCGACGACCCTCAATGGATTTACAATGGTCCGTTACCTTATTTGCAAAACACGAGTCTGGTTGTTTCTTTAAAGACCCACACTGTGCGTGTCACAGGCGATTTGCCGGCCTCTTATCCTGCCCCTTTGCCCTTTTATGCCATACCTGAAGAATCGCAAGGTCGCCTCAAAATTCATGTCACATATCCTATTGCCACTGGAAATATTGATGGGCAAAATGAAGATGGTTCTCAGGTTCACAATGGTCCCGGATTGTACCCCGATATTTTAGCATTTCCTTACAACCCCTATGGCATTGTCAAAAGACCTGTCGAATGGGGTGGATTTCCATTTTTAGAGTACAATCACGAGAGAAGCCTTGCTTTTCACGGCCCAATAACACACTTTGACTCATGGCAGTTGTTGCGTGGTCCCGTTTCGCACGGATGCAATCGCATGCAAGGTGAGCACGTGGTAGAAATGGCGCATTTGCTAGGCATAGATATGACCTCAAAACTTTGGAACGAAGGCGATTCGCAATCACTTCCAACGCCCGTTTTAGTCACAGAAGAAGCTGATAAAATAGACACTCGTTTTGTAGATGTCGATTACCCCAGTTTGCCAGAAGTTGTCAGGCCCACTAAAAACGTACGCATGTTTCCCACTTGGGACGCAATGAATCACACGCAATTTGTGTGTGAAATGAATGTCAAATTGCCCCTCGGCCCAAACCATTGCCAATACCTCACAAACCAAGGCAATGCCATTACCGATAACGTAACAATTGCAACTGTACCCTGCCCTATTGGAACAAATCCTCTGACTTTATCTGCAGGCGGGCGCATTTGCGTGCAAACAAATGAAGTTGTATTTGGCCCCAACACCGAATCTATGCGACGCATTTGCCAACAGCAAGGCGGCGAAGCTAACTTTTGTGCCAAAACCACTGGATGGCCTCTCCCCTATTACCGCAGTGTGAGAGGCGAAAATTTATGCCCTTACGGTTCAAACTTCGACGTTCAAACCGGTTACTGTGCCGATTTGCGAAATTCATTTGGCCCTTTCACAAATGCCCTCGTTCAAAAGTGTGTCAAAGCCAAAGGTGGTCTGGAATGCCAAAGCCCCATTTGGTCTCGGCCCTTGTTGCTTTCGCTTCTCTAAAACCCTCAATCATAGATAGAGGGAGTTCCCTTGAATGAAGAAACACTCCTCTGGGACTTTTTTGGCCCCCGAGCATTGCCTACGGCTGAACATTTCTTGGTACATCTTGTTGAATTTTTAAGTAAAAATAAAATCGCTCACACTGATGCACAAGTGACTCAAGAAAGCGCCCTCCATTTTGTTACGTTTTGCACTTTAAATTCTGCTGACGCAGCTAAGGTAGCTGCAACTCTGCGCCCTAAGCGTCGGGTGCTATTAAATTCAGAAAATACTTAAATATATCAATATTTGCAATACCCTATACGCAATATAAAAAAAACTCATAATTGTATTGACCAATGTTTATGCTCCTTGGTACGGAAGGTAGTGTGTCGCATTGAATGTACTTTCCGCCCTCTGAGGACTCGCCTATGTGGAATAAAAAACACTCTTCCGTTTTGCCTGGGGTTTTAGCGCTTTTAATGCTTTTTTTCATGTCCGCATGTGGAATGTTCAAGTCGAGTCGCAAAAATTTTGCAGAAGCACCGGCTCCCTTGAGTCCTTTAAATACCGATACTGTCGTTATAGATTTGATTTTTGGCGACGAAGTGAGCGCCCTTAAAGATCTTCACGATGCATTCGAAATTGCATTGCGCAACCCCAATGGTGTTGTTTCAAGTGCATTGCCAAAGCAAAATTTAGTTTTGCAGCCAGGCATGAAATTCCAGACACTTGCACTACCTAAAGCCAATAATTCCGTTTTCAGTATGAATCTCTACAAAAATTCTGAAAGCCTGTTTACTTGCCTCAGCAATGAACTCGATTTAACTCAACCCATCTTAAACGATCTCAAAATCAAATTTAAATGCTCAAATTCTGCCGGTGTTATGATTACTTTTGATGTCAATTCAAAAATTGATATTGCACCACAACCCTTCGACAATCTTACCCCCAACCAGGCATTTGACAAATTAGTAGACCAATCCACAATTTTTTCAGGTACTGCATCTTATTTAAAATCAAAATTTTCTGTTGAATTGTCTTTTATTAAAGATGAATCATCAACAAACATTGCAAAATTTAAAATCACTGATATTGCCAAGGGAAACATTTTATTCCAGGCCATACCTGTAACAGATATTACAACAATTTCAGAAGTTATAAAAACAGCTGTTGGAAGCTTTAATTTAACTGGCGAAGGCTGGAGTGCTAAAAAGACAGACAAAGCTTTATCTGATGCGTGGAACGATAAATCTTATTTGCTTTCTTCTACAGGTGCCCCGTCGTTTGTGAGTACTGCTGCAGGAAAACAACTTTTATTACCTTTGGTTTTTAAAGCTAATGAATCTAATGAAACTGTGACTGATTCTTTTGCAAAAACCATAGAAGTCTCGCTCATAAGTCCCCTTTTAACTCAAGAAGTTCCATTGACCAAAGTTCAAATTGGAACTTATAATGTAGAAAACTTTTGGGACGATAATTTTTTAAACACCCCAAATTCATACAATGATTTTTCTGAAAAATATTCCAATTGGTATTCCGATGGAATGGCCGTAAAAAAGGCAAAACGCGTCGCCGAAGCCATTGCATTGGCCGGAAGCCCCGATGTTTTGGTTCTCGAAGAAATCGAGAGCGCCAACAACCAGTCGCGTAGTTTAGAAATTCTCAAGCCCTTCATTGAAAATCAGGGTTATAAGTATTTTGCCTTAGGACAACAATCGGAACAAAATCCCACTTCAATTACCACCGCTGTGATTTCTAAATTTCCAATTGTTAAAAACGAACGATTGAATTTCGACTACACTCCTTCGTCAAACGTTCCTGCAGACCTCCTTAACGACTACATATATGCTGCGCGAGATCCGCAAGTTGTGACTGTAAAAATTGGAAATATTCCTGTTCTCATTTACGCCAGCCACTGGAAAAGCCAGCGCTCGTCGGGCACAAAATGGGAAGCCGCAGAAGGCGATGCGGAACGCATGGCAATTGCTAAACTCATTCGCACCAATATAAATTTACGTAAAGCTGCTCAAGCAAACATAGATATTATTGTCATGGGTGATTTTAACACAGAATACAATGCTGATTCTGTTGTTAATGGCCTCGAAACCACAAGCAATGAAACAGATTTATTAAGCACTACTAGCTCTTCTAAACTTTACAATCTCTGGAACGAATTACCTGCAACAAAGCGATGCAGTTATTCTTTCAACGACCTCTTGGGTTGCATAGATAATATTTTAGTGAACGATGCCCTTTACGACAATTCCGGGCTGCAACTTGTCAATCATTCATTTGTAGTTTTTGGTCATGAAGGTGGATTGGCAGAAAAACACCTTATGAACGCAAACGGAATGCCGTTCCGCTCCCAATTAACCAAACAATTTACCACGGACAAAGATGAATCGGGCAATGATATTCAAAAAACAATT
Source organism: Pseudomonadota bacterium (assembly GCA_043747645.1). GTDB lineage: Bacteria > Bdellovibrionota_B > Oligoflexia > Silvanigrellales > Silvanigrellaceae > JAYTOT01. Next base: position 4,258 of record JAYTOT010000280.1, read on the forward strand.
CATGTTGACAAAGGATATTCAGACCACTTGCCCGTAGTTGCTTCGTATTTAGTATTGCCATTGCAAAAGACTTCGACAAAAATAAGCGACGCGCCTTCCAATTTGACCGACACTCCCGCAGATTTTTCTAACCCCACAAGCTTTGAAACATGTGCCAATTCTGAAGTGTTTTCGCTCACTGGGATTGACACAAGGCTTCCGCAATACCAAGGGCTTTGCTTTGAGTTTCAGTCCGACGAAGGCGTTTTATTACGCAAAGGCACGGGCCGCGGCTATTTTAAAGCCGGCAAAAATTTTGTAGATGTGGCATTCGGACTTTTGTATTCCAAAAACAAATCTAAGAAAAATTTCTTTGACCTCAACGAAGGAAAAACACTCAAAAGAACTGCTGGTCGTTTGGGTTGGGACGGTAACAATCCTGTACTCTATGCCAATTCCGAAGCCGACTTCGACATTCAACCCGAAAAACCATGCAGTGAAGCAGCACATGCCGTAATGCAAGTAAAAGCAGACACAGCCTACGAAACGCTTAAAGCTTATTGGGAACAATCGGATAAAAGCGATAAAATTATGAGCACCTGTGTGGCTTTCTCGGACCTTATTTTAAAGACTTCTACCATTGGACCTAAAATAGGAACAACCGATGCCAAGCCCTACAACGCTGGCACAATAGAATTACTGGAAACTATTCCAACTCCTGTGACTCCTCCAACTCCTGTAACTCCTGTAACTCCTGTAACTCAAAAAATACTAAAATTAGTGTCTCCCAACAACGATGCAAGGCTCACACCTTGCACTCAAATAAAAATCAGCGGATTGGCAAAAATCGAATTCCGCAAGAAAAAAGATGAGTTAATGTTAAATTTAATGCAATACAGCCGGACATCTGGCAGCATTTTAACCGCAGTACCAGTAGGAAATATTGAAGGGTGCACAGTGGCACCCTAGTTTTAAATCTCAAAAATTATTAAACTTCGAAAATTAAATATTAAGTTTCATCTACAAATGAAGCTTTTTCTATGTGCGCTTCCCCACCATCGTAAACCAAAACTTTTTGCTCGCCTTCTACCAAAGTTAAAAGATTTACAGGGCGTTGCCATATTTTATGCAAATTCATAAGAGTTTCTTGCGCCCAGTTGAGTTTTAAATCTTTGCCCTGGTGCCTGTGGCGCAATAACAATTCACCCCTATTATGGTAATTTCCATCGACAACATCAATAAGCGGCTGTCCAAAATTAGTGAGGCCATCTAAAATTTCTCTTTTGACCTGCAAAAAATCGCGATCTTGCATCACTGCTTGTCCCGTGCGCCTGTCTTGAATCCAAGTGTACAATTTTGCTTCTTCTACAAAATCTTCGTCTAAAAACTCATCAATGAAAGTGATGTCGTTGTGAAATTTTCGAACTTCGAAAAGTTTCTCTAAACCTTTATTGGTATTTTTGTTCCATTGCGCCCGCTTTGCAGGGTCACTTTCAAGCATGTAATCGAGGCCATGTTGGCCACGGTTCCACCGTTTTTCGATGTGATACATGAGTTCTAAACCAAGTTTATAAGGGTTCAGACGCATGCCATTGGTTGCTAAAACACCTGCATAGTGGTCGCAATAATCGACAACCTCAGAGTCTTTCATCATGTACTGAGTCATGAGCTTTGAATGCCAGTAAACAGCCCAGCCTTCGTTCATAATTTTCGTTTGCCCTTGGGGCGCATAATAATATGCTTCTTCGCGCACAATGCTTAATACATCGCGTTGCCACGTGTTCAAAGGACCATGGTCTAACAAAAATTTAAGCACGTCGAGCTGTGGATTTTCGGGAAATCGTTTTTCTTTTTCGAATTCCTTCACCATTTTTTGCTGTTGTTCTTTTAAATAATCTGCAGGATTCATATACGAATCCATGTACGACCGATTCACCTGAATTTTAGGCACAGGGCGTTTATCGGGAGAAATTAATTCTATATCATAGTCTTTATTTTTAGGTTCGCGGCGAATGTGAGGTGCGTGTTGGTCGATTAAATTTTCAAGCGACAAACACACATCAATGAAATTTTCCACTTCGTCGTGGCCAACTTCTTCGATGTAGCGCCTGATGCGTGAGCCATGATTGGCCATTTCATCGAGCATTTTGCGGTTGGTATGTGCAAAACAATAGTTATTTTTGAAAAAATCGCAGTGTCCGTACACATGGGCAATAACTGTTTTTTGGTCGACTAAATTGTTACTTTTTAATAAATAAGCGTAACAAGGGTCGTTATTAATAACCATTTCATAGATGAGTGATAGGCCATACTCATAGCTTTTAGAAAGCTGTTCATATTCCATGCCAAATCGCCAGTGCGGATACCGCGTGGGAAAACCTCCGTAAGCGGCAATTTCACTCATCTGTTGATAATTTACCATTTCAAAAATAACCGGAAAAAAATCGAGGCCCAAATTGGCGCAGTGACTCTCTATCTCGGCAACTATATCTTTGAGCTCAGGAGTGAGTTCGCTCGTCAGACGGGGATCCATGACCACGGTAGCCTCCTTACTTTCCTTTGCCCAAAAACGCTTTTATGGCGCCCATAATTCCGTCACGATCTTTTATTTGATGCATCACTACTTTTTCATTGGCTTCGCCATAGTGTTTTTCTAAATCTTTTAAAAATTGTCCGCTGCCATAACGACTTTCAACTTGGCCGTAACAGAATAAATTAGCCACTTGCAAAAGATTTGAATCGAGCAAAGTCATACATTCATTCGTATCGTTGCCGCTCCAGTTGTCGCCATCTGAGAAATGAAACAAATAAATGTTCCACTCTGCAGCTGGATAGTCGGCGTTGATAATTTTTTCACACAACCGGTACGCACTTGAAATTAAAGTACCACCCGATTCTTTTGTGTTATAAAATGTTTTTTCGTCTACTTCTCTGGCCACA